>JBBQPD010001062.1:0-2393 GCA_038331535.1 Gemmatales bacterium
GGTTCCACAGATCGCGGGCGCGGAGCGTCTTGCGCGGCTTGGGGGCGCGGTCTTCCGCTTTCGCTTTCGCCTTCTCTGTCCGCCAGTAGAGGTGCCACGGCCCGTCGTTCTGCACCGCCTGCATGAACGTGCTATCGACGCGCACCGAGTTGTTGCTGTTCTGGCCGGAGACGGTGAAGTACGCCTTCGAGTTCCAGTCGGTGTCGTATTCCTCGAAGCGCAGCCCGGTATATCCCTGCTGCGCCAGCTGCAAGACGCGCTCGATGTAGCTCGTCGGCACCAGCACTGCGCGGGCGTCGGCGATGGCCTTACGCAGGTCCGTGTTGAGGGCGCGGTCGAAGCGCTCGGCAGCGTTCGTCCAGCGGTGGCACGCCTTCATGATCCCGTTCAGATGGCGGTTCAGGAGCCGACTGCCCGTCACCATCGACGCGACCTTTTCTTCTTCGATGACCTTCCAGTTGACGAATTCCTCGATGTCGGGATGATCGAGGTCGAGGACGACCATCTTGGCGGCGCGGCGCGTGGTGCCGCCGGACTTGATGGCGCCCGCGGCGCGGTCGCCGATCTTGAGGAAGCTCATCAGTCCGCTCGACTTGCCGCCGCCGGACAGCGGTTCGCCTTCGCCGCGCAGCGCCGAGAAGTTCGACCCGGTGCCGCTGCCGTATTTGAAGATGCGCGCCGCACGGACCCAGAGGTCCATGATGCCGCCTTCGTTCACCAGATCGTCGCTGACCGACTGGATGAAACAATTGTGGACGACCACGTTGTTGGTCAAAAAGGCATGGCTCTCGGTCTCGATGTCATAGACGTCCATTTCTCCGACGTAGTCGATGCCTTCGATGATCTCATCGCGGAGTTTCGCCACATTACGGCCCGGTTGGACCAGCGCTTCCGCAAGTTTGGCCTTTTTGTCGGCGGAGACGAAACCGATCAGATCGGCGAACTTCTGCTTTTCGCTACCCCAGGCGATTGTGACCTGGAAATACTCCTGCCGGTCCGGTCGGGAATCCCTGCAGGGCATGATCCGGTTGTAAATCCCCAGATTGAACAGCAGGTGAGAGACGCCGATCGCCAATTTCGGCGAGATGGTTCCGAACACGACATCGCTGCCCTGCCGCTCGGGACGGATTCGCACGCAGCCGTCGGCCTGAAACAACGAGCGCAGGTAGGAGAGGATTGCACCTCGTCCACCGCTTAATACAACCGCGGGAACTTGCATTTCCAGACGCCGATCAAGGAGTCCGTAACGTTCGACGAACTCGCGAAGTGGCTCGCCGTAGAGCCGCAGGCGACGAATCGATAGAGTGGCCGATTGTGACGCAACTTCGCGCTCATGCATGTGAACGCCGTCGAAGACGTTCTCGATCAGTTCGCCGACGTACTCACGCTCGTCGGGATCGATGGTCATCGCTTCGACCGTCAGACTTCGATTCGTGCCATGAGCGTATTGCCCGACGAAGCCGTCTCCTTGGAGCCAGCCTGCGAGCGCGGCTTCAGCCTCGGTACTAGTTTCGCCGTTCTCACGGACGGAAGTATCCGTCCGCTGGATCAGGCGCATTCCCGGTTCGAGATCACCTAGTTCGATCCACTCCTGTTTGCCTTTATGTTCGCGGCAAGCGAGGACGAGGTGATCGGCCGTAGCCTCGACTGAATTGCCGTTCTTGAGACGGACACGGTAAACGGCCTTGATTCCATTATGTTTGACTGCGACAACGCGCGTCATGCCGCGCGCGTCATAGACCGGCAGGCCTATCATGTTGCGCGTGACTACGTCACCGATCGGGACGGGACCGCCCGGGGTAGTGATCAGAGCGTGGTACGGCAGACACGCGTGCGGCGCCGGGAACTCATAGGCGGAGCTCGACCGTTTCACCTCCGCCGTCGAGGGATCAACCCGGTAGTGACCCTGCGCCGGGCCGTCGATACCGTAGGCCCAGTACAGGCCGGTATTGAACCATTGCGGCGAGTTCGGCGCCGCCATTTGCGACGCCAGCATGTAGCAGGTTTCGTCGTGGAACGACTGGGCGTCGGCCTCGGACGAGAAATAACCGCCCTTCCAGCCCCAGTAGGTCCAGCAGCCCGCCAGGCGGCGGAAAACCTGGCGCGAGTCGGTCTCCTGCCCCGTGCGCGGATCCTCCCCCGCGGGGATGCTGCGCTGGATCCATTCCGGCACGCCCTCCTCGGCGACGCGCTTGGTGTGTGCGGGCAGGCCGGCCTTGCGGAAGTATTTCTGCGCCAGGATGTCCACCGCCACCTGCGACCATTGTTCCGGCGCGAGGAGGTCCTTCATCTCGAAGACCACCTTGCCGTCCGGATTGGCGATGCGCGAAGTCCGGGCCACGAAAACGAAGGCGCCAAAGGGGTCCTTCCCCTCGGCGGTATAGCGACGGGTA
>JBBQPD010001063.1:0-2392 GCA_038331535.1 Gemmatales bacterium
GTGCCGTTGCGGCGCAGCCCCAGCCAGACCGAGATGCGCGAGCAGCTGCAGGCCGAGGTCGATGCCGCCTTCGAGGATTCGGCCGTGCTGCGCGTCTTCCGCCGCTTTCGCCAGCGGCAAACGCTGCGCATCGGCACCAACGACATTATCCGCGATCGGCCGCTGGAAGAGGTCACTCGCGACATCGCGCGCGTCGCCGACGCCGCCCTCGAAGTCGCCCTCGCCACTGCCCTGCGCGCCGTCGCCCGCCGCTTCGGCCAGCCCTTCACCGAGGCGGGGCAGCCGGCCCGCTGCGCCGTCTTCGCCTTCGGCAAGCTCGGCGGCGACGAGCTGAACTACAGCAGCGACATCGACCTGATGTTCCTCTACGACGAGGAAGGGGCCACGAAGGGCACGCGCATCACCAGTGTCGGCAACGACGATTTTTATGCCCGCGTCGTCGGTGAGATCGTGCGCCTGCTGTCGGCCCACACGGACCGCGGCCAGGCGTACCGCGTGGACCTGCGCCTGCGCCCCGAAGGAGGCCGGGGGCCGCTCGCGCGCTCGTTGGCCAGCACCCTCGCTTACTACGACTCGCTCGGCCGCACCTGGGAACGGCAGGCGCTCATCAAGGTGCGCCCCGTGGCCGGCGACCACGAATTGGGCCGCCACTTCCTGCGCTCAGTCGAGCCGTTTGTCTATCGCAAATATCTCAGTTTCGCCGAGATCAACGAGATCAAGGCGATGAAGCGGACCATCGAGCACAAGACCAGCAAGGCCGGCGTCAGCGACCGCGAGGTGAAAACCGGCCGCGGCGGCATCCGCGACATCGAGTTCACCATTCAGTTTCTTCAGCTCCTCAACGGCGGCGACCTCCCCGAAGTACGGCAGCGCAACACCCTCCTCGCCCTGCACGCCCTGGAACGGGTCGGCTGCGTCACCGACCAGGAGTACCGCGTCCTCGACGACGCCTACCGCTTCCTGCGCAAGACTGAACACCGCCTGCAATTGCTCTTCGATTTGCAAACGCATCAGCTGCCGGAGGCCGAGGAAGAGCTGCGGCGATTGGCGATGCGCATGGGCTATTCCCCGCGCGGGGCGCGCAACGTGGAGCGAAAGGGTGCGACGCCCGACCCGGCGGCGGCGTTTCTTCAGGATTACCGTGGGAAAACGGAGCCGACGCGGCGCATCCTCGACCATCTGTTGCACCAGACCTTCGCCGGCAGCGCCGACGAGGCCGAGCCGGAGTCCGACCTGATCCTCGACCCCAACCCCGATCCGGACACGGTCCGCACCGTCCTCGACAAGTACCACTTCCGCGACGTGCAGGGGGCGTACCAGAACCTGGCGCAGCTGGCGCACGAGTCGGTGCCGTTCCTGTCGGCGCGGCGCTGCCGGCACTTCCTGGCCAGCATCGCGCCGGGTCTGCTGCGCGCCGTCGCCGAGACGCCCGACCCGGACATGGCCCTCGTCAACCTCGAAAAGGTGACCGCCAGCCTCGGCGCCAAGGCGGTCCTGTGGGAGTTGTTCAGCTTCAACCCGCCGACGCTCAGGCTCTACGTCGATCTGTGCGCCTGGAGCCAGTTCCTCTCCGAAATTCTCATCAACAACCCCGGCATGATCGACGAGCTGCTCGACACGCTGGTGCTGAATCAACCGCGGCCCGTGGAGGAATTGCGCATCGAGCTGGCCGAGCTGTGCCGCGGCGCCATCGACCTCGATCCGATCCTGCACAGCTTCCAGGACAAGGAGCTGCTGCGCATCGGCGTGCGCGACATCCTCGGCAAGGCGACGATCCGCGAGACGACCGAGGCGCTCAGCGACCTGGCCGAGACCATTCTGACGCAAATCTCCTGGCTGCAAACGTCGGCGCTCGAGAAGCGTCTCGGCGTGCCCACCTTGTCGGAGGGCGCGCGGGCGGAGCAGCGCTGCCGCTATGCGATCCTCGGCCTCGGTAAGCTGGGCGGGCGCGAGATGAACTACCACAGCGATCTCGACCTGGTCCTCGTCTACGAGGGCGACGGCCGCACGACGCCGCCGGAGGGGCACAACCGCTTCGACCCCTTCGAGCCGCGCGACGTACTGCCGTTCTTCACCGACCTGGCCCAGCGCGTCATCCGTTCCATGAGTCTGCATGGGCCGCGCGGCCGGCTCTATCAGGTGGACATGCGGCTGCGGCCGACGGGCCGCTCGGGCAGTCTGGTGTTGCCCCTGGAGGAGTTTCGCCGTTACTTCGCCGCCGACGGCAGCGGCGAGGCGCAGCTCTGGGAGCGGCAAGCGCTGACGCGGGCGCGCGTGGTCCACGGCGACGATGACTTCGGCCGGGCGGTGATGGCCGTCGTCGAGGAGAGTGCGTTCGGTCTGCCGTGGCGGCCGGAACTGGCTGACGAAATCCTGTCGATGCGTCAGCGCC
>JBBQPD010001064.1:0-2392 GCA_038331535.1 Gemmatales bacterium
GCGCAGCACCATCGGCTTGCCGCACTTCTCACACTTGAACTCGGTCCCCTTGGCCGCCAGAATCGGCTTACCATCCGGGCCGATGTTCATCTTGGTCTGGCACTCCGGCCAGCCCTTGCAGCGCAGAAAGACGCCGCGCCGCCCTGTCACCTGCATCATCGGCTGTTCGCACGTCGGACACCTGTACTCTGTCTCGACCGGGGCCTGCCGTTCTTCCTCTCCCTCGCCCGGCTTGATGTACTTGCACTCCTTGTAGTCGGTGCAGCCGATGAACGAGCGGCCGGTCGATCTGCTGTACTTTTTCACCAGCGGCTTGTCGCACTTGGGACAGTTCTCGCCGGTCGGCTCGCCGGCGCTCATGTCCTGCTGGGCCTTGTCGAGTTGCCCCGAGAATGGACCCCAGAACTCGTTCAGCACCTCGACATACTTGATCTTCCCCTTCTCGACCTCGTCCAGCTCCTCCTCGAAATGACTCGTGAACTTCAGGTCCATGACGTTCGGGAAGAACTGCACCAGCAGGTCGGTCACGCGCTCGCCGATCTCCGTGGCATGGAAACGGCGATCGATGACCTCGATGTAGCCGCGCTCGTCGTCCGTGATCTTGCCCATGATGGCGGCGTAGGTGCTGGGCCGGCCGATGCCCTCCTTCTCCAGCGCCTTGATCAGCGACGCCTCGTTGTAGCGCGGCGGCGGCTGCGTAAAGTGCTGGCTGGCGGCCAGGTCGAGCCGATCCAACTTCTGCTTCTCGCTGATGGCCGGCAGCGTTGCGTCCTCCTGCTTGCCCGACGAGGACAGCACCCGGCGATAGCCGTCGAACTTCATCACCTTGCCCTGGGTCTTGAACAGGCCCGTCGCCGTTCCACTCTTCGGCTTCGCCAGCACCTCGACGTTCGTAATCGCGAAGATGGCCGGCGTCATCTGACTGGCGACGAAGCGCGTGTAAATCAGTGTGTAGAGCCGCAATTGATCGCCGCTGAGACCCAGCGCCGTCACACGCTCCGGCGTGTAGCTGAGATCGGTCGGACGAATGGCCTCGTGAGCCTCCTGGGCGCTCTTCCCCGACTCGAAGACGTTCGGCTTCTCAGGCACATAGCGCGGCCCATAGGTCGTCTGGATGTGGCCACGAACTGCCGTCAGCGCCTCGGCACTGACGCGGGTGCTGTCCGTTCGCATGTAGGTGATGAGTGCGACCAGGCCCTCTCGGCCGAGCGACACGCCCTGATACAGTTCCTGAGCGCCGCGCATCGTCCGCTGAGCGTTGTAGCGCAGACGGATGCTGGCCTGCTGTTGCAGGGTGCTGGTCGTGAAGGGCGCGGGCGCGCGCTCCTGACGATCCTTCTGTTCGACTTTCTGGACGGTATAGTCCGCGGTGTCGAGCAGCGTGGCAATGGCGCGAACGGATGCCTCGGTGGAGGCGTCCTCGAAGCCGACGTCGAACTTCTTGCCGTTCCACTCGGCCAACTCCGCCTGGAAACTGCCTGGGGGCACGCTCGGCACTGGTGCCTTCGCTTCACCGTCTTCATCCACGGCCTTCGGCTCCGCTTTCTTCTCCTCCTTGTCCTTCTTCGTCTTCGCCATGACGACGCTGAAGGGCTTCTTGTCGAACGGAACGGTCTTCTCAGGGGCCAGCAGAGCGATGATTTTCCAGTATTCCTGAGACACGAAGGCGCGAATCTCGCGTTCGCGATCGACGACCAACTTCAGAGCGACGGACTGCACGCGGCCGGCGCTGGAGCGCGGCTTGACCTTGCGATTGAGCAGGCCGCTCAGGGGGAAGCCGACTACGCGGTCGAGGATGCGCCGGGCCTCTTGAGCGCGAACGCGATCCATGTCGATCTTGCCCGGATGACTGATCGCAGCGTTCACCGCTGTCCGCGTGATCTCGTTAAAGGTGATGCGGAACGTGCGATCGTCCTCCAACTCCAGTACCTCGGCCAGGTGCCAGGCGATGGCCTCGCCCTCACGGTCCGGGTCGGTGGCCAGATAGACGCGGTTGGCGGTCTTGACCTCCTGCTTGAGGTTCTCGACGACCTGGGCCTTGTTGCGTTCCTGGAGGATCTCGTAGGTGGCCACCCAGCCGTTGTCGATATCGACGCCGGCGACCTTTTCGCCTCGTTTCTTCTTCTTGGGCAGATCGCGGATGTGGCCGACGCTGGCGCGCACCGTGTAGCCGCTGCCCAGGTATTTCTCGATGGTCTTGGCCTTCGACGGCGACTCGACGATGACGAGATCGTGGTCCGCGCCGTTGCCCCCTCCGGCGGCGGGGGCCTTGCGGGTTCGCTTGACCGGCGCCTCGCTGGCGACAGCCGGAGCGGGCGGCGCTTTCTTGCGGCCCTTCTTTTCGGCCGGGGCATCGGCCGGCTGTTTCTTCCGTGCGGGCACTGGTTGCTCC
>JBBQPD010001065.1:0-2385 GCA_038331535.1 Gemmatales bacterium
ATTTGCATTTCTGAGCAGTCCCAGACAAGAGAGTCAGACGGTATGTGAGCGTGGCGGACATGTGCAGAGGGTGGCGGAAATACTGCGGCTTCGATGGTCACCACTTACATCCCCACCATCTCCGCGATCAGATTGCCGCGCGACAGCAGGATCGGCCGCCGGCGAGGTCGGTGGCTGGGAAAAAGTTGGGAAGTAGAGTCGAGAGGTGGCACGGTGAGTCTGCCAAGCTCGTCTGAGGAGTGATCCCTGCTGGCGTCCCTCCTGCTGCCGCAGGCTCCCGTTTCCACCTCCCGCTCATCGAACCGGATCCAGGGGAAGCCCGTAGGGCAACCCGGGTTGACCAAGAGATCAATTCGGATAGGTAGGCCAGATTGCGAGGATGGTCATTCCTCCGCACCGCCCGATCTCATCGGAGCAAATCCGAATCATCGGATCCTCCCCGCGTTTCCGTCTTTTCTCTGGCTTTCGGCGTCGGCAGGCTGCACAATGGAGACAAGCTCGCTCGCTCCCTCCTGCCGGGAATTGCACCATGACCCGCCGAACCATTTTCACCGCTGTTGTCTTCGCCGCCCTCACGCCAATCCTGTCCGCGGCGCCGCGGCCGCGCGGCGGCAACGAGCTGCTGCCACTCTCCGGAGTCAAGGCGTCGAAGATCGCACCGAACCTGTGTGTTTACAGCTATCGCATCAGCACCACCTCGCCGGAGTGCCAGGCGTTTTTCGACCAGGGGCTAGGCTACTACTACTCCTACGTCTGGATGGAAGCCGCCCGCTCCTTCGAGACGGCCCTGGAGCACGACCCGAACTGCCCGATGGCCTGGTGGGGGTTGTACCGTGCCCTGGCCAGTTGGGGCAAGCAGGATCTGGCGACGAAGGCGTTGCTGAAGGCCAACGAAATCAAGGACCGCGCCAGCCACCGCGAACAGCAATTGATCTGGGCGAGCATGCAGGAAAAGGGCCAGGCGCCGAACGTCGGCGACGCCGAGGCCCGCAAGAAGAAAGCCGTCGAGACCCTCGACGCCCTACTGGCCCAGTACGACGACGACGAGGAAGCGTGGTACTTCCGCGCCCAGTTGGCGGGCGGCGCGGGCGGCTTCGGCGGTCAGCTGTCGGGAGTGCCGTTCTACAAGGCGTTGCTGCGCGTCAACCCGCTGCACCCCGGCGCGAACCACGAGCTGGTCCACTTCTACGAGAACCACCGCCGGCCGGCGCTCGGCTGGCCTTACGCCGAGAAGTACATCGAGTCGTCGCCCGGCATTCCGCACGCCTTTCACATGCAAGCCCACCTGGGCACGCGCATCGGTAAGTGGAACAAAACCGCGAACTACTCGGCCCGCGCCGTCGAATTGGAGAAGGCGTACCACCAGTTCATGAACGTCAAGCCGAACGAGGATCACCAGTATTCGCACCACCTGGACACGCTGCTCACCTCGCTGACGCACGACGGCCGTTTCGCGGAGGGTCGGGCGATCATCGAGGACCAGCGCAAACTCGGTTCGCTGAACAATGCGACCGCGTTCCGCCTTTACCTCGCGGCCCGCGACTACGTGGAGGCGCTGAAGATCGCCGAGCAAGTGCGCCGCCGCGATAAGGTCACGGGCAGTTACTATTCGGCCCTCGTCTATCTCAAACAAGGCGACACGAGCCGAGCGACACCCGAAATCGAGGTCATGCGCCAGTCGTTCGCGAACGGGGTCAAGGACAAGCAAGAATCGCGCATGTGGGAAGTGCAAGGGCTGTACCTGTGCCAGACCGGCGCGGCGGATCAGGGGATTAAACTACTGGAGAAGGCGGCGACGCGCTCGAAAGACGATTACAGCCATCACGCCTGGGGCAACGGCTCCGTCTTGATGGAACAATGGGGCGTCGGGGCGTTGCTCTCGCACCACGACAAGGACGCGGAGGAAGCGTACCTGGAGGCGCTCGCCCACGATCCTGGTAGCGTCCGTGCGGCCCTAGGCTTGCAAGTGCTGTGCGAGCGCCAATCCCGACAAGAGGAAGCCGAACGCTATGCCGAGCTGGCGAAGAAGTGTTGGGGGCGTGCGGATTCCGGGAAGCTACAAGGCGAGCTGAACGCCCTGCGCGGCGACAGCGCCGGGGCGACGAAGGTGGAGGGCGGCGCGGATAAATCGCCGGCCGGCCCTCGCTGATCGTCCCCCTTACACGATAAGGAAGTTCATCAACGGATTGGCAGGTCATCAAATCTGAGCCAAATTCGTAGCGATTCCGCGACCTTTTCCGCTGTCGATGAGGCCCGTTCAACGGATCGCCTTCTCGAACTCCGCCCACGCGCAGCCCCAGAACCGCCGGAAACCATATCCACCCATCCGAATTGCTGCTCCATGCCGCCGCCAGACCGCGAGGCAAGCTCCCGCGAACAGGACTC
>JBBQPD010001066.1:0-2384 GCA_038331535.1 Gemmatales bacterium
ATGACCAGTTCCTTCTCAGCGTGACGGCAGCGCGCCTCCCAGGTGTCGCGCACCTGGTCGAGCAGGGTCGATGCCTCAATGGGGGCGCGGCGGAGTTGCGGCCGCTGGTTTTCCAGCCGCGAGAAGTCCAGCACGTTGCCGACCAGCCGCGACAGTCGGTCCGACTCGGCGTGCAGTGTTTCCAGGTATTCCTGCCGTTGCTTCTCGTCGCGGACCATGCCGCCCAGCAGCATGTCGAGGTAGAGGCGCAGCGTCGTCAACGGCGTGCGCAATTCGTGGGTGACGGCCGAGACGAAGCGAATGCGGCGCTCGGACAGGTTCAGCAGCGACAGGCCGCCGAGGCCGACCGCCAGCAGCGCCACCAGCGCCGCCGTCCACGCCAGCGTCAGGCCGAAGCGCAACGGCGTCCAGCCCGGTTCGGCAGGCAGCACCAGCGGGCCGGGGTCCAGCCGCAACGGTAGCGAGGTCATCGTCACGCCCGGCTGCGCCTCGTCTTCATCGCGCACGGGGGAGAAGGTCGCGTCGGGAAAGAGATCCTGCACTTTCTCGGCCAGCACAGCCCGCAGTCGGTCCACGTCAAAGACGACGCCCTGGCAGACTTCGCGGTCTTCCATGCGCACCAGGCGCAGCGCCAACAGCCGTTCGCCGCCGTCCTTGCCGGTGAGCCACACGGGCACCAGCGCCGTCGTGGCGACGGTGACTTCGGTGCTGTTGGCCCAGTTGACCGGCGGATCGAGGAGCTTCAAATTGTTACTTTCGAGGGCGTTCAACGCGAACGGGCGCGGCCGGCGCTCGACATTACCGCGCGGCGCTTGCACGAGCTGGCCCTGCGTGAACTGAGCGCGGGATTCGGCCTCCTTCTGGAGCATCGCTTCGGCGCCCTGGGCGAGAGGGCCGGACGAGTTGAAGACTGGGTTGCCGTTCTGCGGTTGCAGGTTCTGCACGTCGTTGTTGCGCTCATTGTTCCCGTTCGGCCGGCGCTGGGCGAGGAACAGCGTGGCATCGCGGCTGTCGTTGGGCCGCGTATACTCGCGGGCGGCGGCCAGGATTTGCGCGGGCGGCAAGGCCCGCCGCAGGTCGTCGAGCAGGAGCGCACGCTCGCCGGTAATGTTGGCGAGGGCAATACGGGCTTCAACCTGTTCCAGCCGCAGGCGCACTTCCGGCTCGACGACCTGCGGCGACTTCCAGCCGCGCGCGTCCACCTGGAAGTGCAACGGCGTCCAGTCGTCGAAGTGGGCGGTGAGCAACGGCGACAGCTCGAGGGCGGCGCCATGGCTGTAATTGTTGAGGGGATTGACGGTGTTGCTGGCGTTGCCCAGCAGCGGCGACAGGTGGACGGCGCCGTAATGGTCGAACGGCCGATTATCCTCGCGCGCCAGGATCGGCGCGGCGTAGCTATCGAGCCGCCACAGGGCGACGGCGAGGTGGTTGGCGCGTTCGGCCTCGGCGCGCTGTTCGCGCTGCTCGCGCTCCAGGCGCAGCGCCGCGGCAGTCGCCCAGCCCAGCCCGCCGGCTACCAGCCCGGCGATGAGCAGGAATGCCGCGAATCCGCCGGGTTTACCGCGCAGCCACGTCTTCATGGGTTACTCGTTCATTCGCCGCTTGCGGCTTAGCGGCAGGCGACCGCTAAGCCGCAAGCGGCAATCATTCCACGTGCGCCGCAAGCGGCAATCATTCCACCGGCAGCAAATCCGGGCTGGCCATGTAGCCGGTGGCGCGGACCGTGAGGATCGCCTCGGGACACTTGCGGCCGGATGGGTCGCGCAACTTCGTCCGCAGCCGGGCGACGTGCATATCGACGGTGCGCGTCTCCAATCCCTGTGGCTCGATGCCCCAGACGCGCGACAGCAGCTCCTCGCGCGATACCGCCCGCTTGCGGTAGGCGACGAGGAACGCCAGGATGGCGCCTTCCATCTCCGACAGGTCGGTGCGCTCGTCGTCCGACCAGCGGATTTCGCGGCGCTCCAGGTCGATGGTCGCCCGGCCCAGCGTGACGCCGCGCACCGCCTGCGGCTGGCCGACGGCGCGGCGCAACACCGCCTCGACGCGGGCCAACAGTTCGCGCGCGGAGAACGGTTTGACGACGTAATCGTCGGCGCCCATCTTCAGGCCGCGGACGCGGTCGTCCTCGGTGCCGCGCGCCGTCAGGATGATGACCGGCAGCGTCGGCCGGACTTTGCGCAGCTCGGCCAGCACCGACAGGCCGTCGCGCTTCGGCAGCAGCAGGTCGAGGAGCACCAGGGCGACACCGGGCCGTGCCGCCTCGGTCAGCCCGCGGTCGCCGTCGCCGGCCTCGGACACGTCGTAGCCGGAGGCGCGCAGGGCGTCGGCCACGCCCCGGCGGATGGGCGCCTCGTCCTCGATCACCACGACCTGGGCCGGGT
>JBBQPD010001067.1:0-2383 GCA_038331535.1 Gemmatales bacterium
GCCGCCGACGTCTATGCGCTGGGGGCGATCCTTTACGAGTGTCTCACCGGCCGGCCGCCCTTCAAGGGAACGTCCGCCGCCGACACCCTGCTGATGGTCATCCACGATGAACCCTTGCCTCCCTCACGGCTCCAACCCACCGTGTCGCGCGACCTGGCGACGATCTGCCTGAAGTGCCTCCAGAAAGAGCCCGGCAAGCGCTATTCGAGCGCTGCCGCCTTGGGGGATGATCTGCGCCGGTTCCTCGCGGGCGAGCCGATCGTCGCCCGGCCCGTTGGACGACTCGAACGCCTGGCCAAGTGGGCGCGACGCCGACCCACGACGGCTGCCCTTGTAGCGGTCAGCGTCCTGGCCGTCCTGTTGCTGACGGTGGGCGGAGTGATTTTCACTTACCGGCTTGATCTGGCACGCATCCGGGCGGAAGCAGGGGAGGAACTGGCGAAGTCGGAGACCGCCAGAGCAGAGTTGAAGCACGAGCAAGCCCTGGTTGCCCGGCGTGAGGCCGACGACGAGGCGCGGGAGAACAAACGAGGGCGATCCGCCGGCCTGATCGCCCTGGCCGAGCAGACCCACCGCGACAATGACGTTTACGGAAGCCGCAACCGCCTCGATGAGGTGCCGCCGGCCCTGCGCTTCTGGGACTGGCACTACTTGCACCGTCTCTGCGTCGGCGGTCTGCTCACCTGCCGCGGCCATCAGCACTCTGTCACTCGCCTTGCCTACAGCCCGGACGGGACACGGCTCGCAAGCACCAGCATGGACCGGACCGTTCGCACCTGGGATGCGCGATCCGGGCGCGAGTTGCTCACCATAGGGGGTCTCGACTTCTGGGCGAACGGCGTCGCCTTCTCGCCTGACGGACGGCGGCTGGCCGTGGGAACAGGCGAAGCGGTAAAGAAATCGAAACTGCTGGTGTTCGATGCCGAAACCGGGAGGATGCTCTTTGAGTTGAAGGGACACACGGATAGTGTCCACGCTGTAATCTTCAGCCCTTGTGGACGCTGGCTGGCCTCGGCGAGTGTGGATCAGACGGCCCGCCTCTGGGACGCCCACACGGGGGCCGAACTCGTTGTGCTGCGGGGACACACGGACACGGTGTCCTCGGTCCATTTCAGCCCGGACAGCGCCCGTCTGGTCACGGCCAGCGCCGACCGGACGGTGAAGGTCTGGGACCGGACGAGCGGCCGTATGCTGCTGAACTTCACCGGCCATACCAAGCGCGTCTCGGGAGCGGTCTTCAGCCCCGATGGGAAACGCATCGCGTCGGCCGGGTGGGACCAGACCGTGCGGCTCTGGAACCCAGCTTCCGGGGAGGAGTCTCTCCGCCTGACAGCGTTCAATCGGGCCGTGAACTGCGTCGCCTTCAGCCCCGAGGGCGAACGGCTGGCGACCGGGACCGTAGATCAACGCCTCCAGGTGTGGGACGCCCGCGACGGCCGGGAGTTGCTCGCGCACCAGGGACATCTCGGGCCGGTGCTGACCGTGGCCTTCAGCCCGGACGGTCAGCGTCTCGCTTCGGGCGCCGGAGACAACCTGGTGAAGGTGTGGGAGGCCCGACCCGAACGCGAGAGGGGGAGGCTGCGCGGTCCTCTCCGCCAGGTCCACGGAGTGGCTTTCGCGCCGGACAGCAGCCGGCTCTTCAGCGCAAGCGAGGACGGGACGATACGGGTCTGGGAAACGCTGACCGGACGACAACTTCAGGTTTTCGACCCCACAAACTCGGCCATCTACTCGCTGGCCGCCAGCAAGGACGGGCGCTACCTGGCCGCAGGCAACGTCCTGGGTGCGATCACTCTTCTCGACGCGGCCGATGGTCGATCCCTGTTCTCCTTGCAATGCCACAACAGTCGCGTCCGTTGCCTCACCTTCACTCCGGACGGGGAACAGTTGCTCGCGGCCGGCAGCGACGGCGTCCTCTGCATCTGGAACACTCAAACGGGCCGGGAAACACGACGTCTCCCCCTCGACGAGAAACTTCTTCAGTGCATGACGCTCAGTCCGGACGGCCAATTCCTGGCGACGACAGGCCTGACGGGCGCGGTTACGGTGCGGCAGTTGTCCTCGGGGAACATCGTCCGCATCCTGCGCGGACACATGAGCCAGATCATGGGGCTTGCGTTCAGTCCCGATGGCCGCCGGCTTGCCAGCGCCAGTCTCGACCGAACGGTGCGGGTGTGGCCGCTGGAGAGTGACGACGAGCCGATGCGGTTAGCCGGGCATACTCAGTCAGTCATCAGCGTGGCCTTCAGTCCCGATGGCGAGCGGCTCGCCAGCGCCGGCAACGATCGAGCCGTGATAATCTGGGACGCCCGCTCCGGCCAGAAATTGCTGACGTTGAGTGGACACAGCGGGTTTGTCACTCATGTCGCCTTCAGTCCCGACG
>JBBQPD010001068.1:0-2382 GCA_038331535.1 Gemmatales bacterium
AGAAATAAATGTCGCTTGACATCGTGTCAAAGGAATTCTGTGGAAATGCATGCTGATAGGGAATGCGCGACAAGAAACGTCGCCCGTTCGTGTGCTGAGAATGATTCCGCTTGCGGCTTAGCGGTAGGATGCCGCTAAGCCGCAAGCGGCACGATGGGCGTCACTTCAATTCCTTCACGCGGATGTTGCGGAACTCCACGCGCTCGCTGTGACTTTGCAGGCCGATGCGGCCCGTCGTCCGCGCCAGGCCAGTGTGTTCCTTCGCCACCGCGGGGTCGCGCAGCGCCCGGTCGAGATCGGCGTCGACGATCTTTTTGCCGTTCAACACCACCACAATCTCGCGGCCAGCGGCGTGGATCTCCAGCGCGTTCCATTCGCCGGCCGGTTTGCTCGCGCGCTGAGTAGGCGCCACGACGTGATAGATGGAGCCGGTGTACTGGTAGAAGTCGAGCTTGGCGTATTTCGGATGAAAGTCATCGAGAATCTGAATCTCCATGCCGGCGCGGCTGATGTGGCCTTCCTCCGGCGCACGCAGGTAAACGCCGCTGTTGCCGGCGGGCCCAAGGCGGTACTCCAGACGAACGACGTAATTGGCGTAGTCGCGCTCCGAACCCAGCCAGCCGCCGCCCTTGCCGGTGCAGACCAGAACGCCGTCTTCGACGATCCAGCCCTCCGGCTTGCTTTGGTAGAGCTTCCAGCCGCTCAGATCCTTGCCGTTGAAAAGGGGAATGAAGCCCTCCCCTTTCTCCTTTTCATCTGCGGACCGGGTGAAAGGCGGGAAGGCAAGCAGCAGGCAGAAGGCGGCGGTCAGTCGCACGAGGCACCTCCGGCGGATGATTCACCACAAAGGACACAAAGGAAAACAGGGCCGAGAGATCGAAACAGGTCGGGCCAAACACGTTCCGTCTCCAGCTCTCTTTATAGGTTTTCCTTTGTGTCCTTTGTGCCTTTGTGGTGAATCATCCGGGTAGATCACGGCACGTTCTGCGTCGCACCCGTCGGTCGGACGGTCGCATCGCCGGCAGCCGGACTGCTCGTGAGACCCGCCAGTGCCTGAGTCGCCTCCAGGCGGACGCCGTCGTCCCGGTCATTCTTGAGCGACTGGAGCACGGCGAGGACTTCGGCGGTGCCGACCTTCATGCGGACCACCACCCGCACGCAACCGGCTCGCACCGACGGGGCCGGGTCCGTCTTCGCCGACGCCAGCAGAGACGACAGGATCACCGGTTGGTTCCTCCAGTCGAAGGAAGTCAGCTGGTCCGCCGCCATCTCGCGTTGCGAGGGCAACGGCGAGTCACGCAGCGCCGCCAGGGTCTGCGCCAGAGCGGGATCGTGAATGGGGGAGCTGCGCGTGGCGGTCGCCTGTGGCTGCATCATCGGCGGCTGCATCATCGGGGGATAAACCGGCGACATGGGCCGCGGCGGCATGGAAGCCATCGGCTGCGCCATGCCGGTGCTCGGGTCCAGGAACGCGTTGTTCGGCATCGGCTGCTGCCCGAAATCCGCCGGGATCGGCCGGGCGGTGCCGCCGGGCGTGAAGGCGTTGGCCATGCCCGTCGGCGCTCCCTGATCCATGCGCGGCATCGGGTATGCCATCCCCTGGCCCATCATCATCGGCGGCATGCCGTTCGGCTGGGCCTGGCCTGGTTGCGCAGCCGCCGGCGTCTTCTGGAAGGCGTTGGCGGCGACGACCGGCTGCTCCGGTTCCGGCTTGCGGGCGGGAGTGAAGGCGTTCGGTTCGTTGGCATCGATCGACCAGGGCGCCGTCTGCGAGCCGTCCTTCTTGACGGTCTGACCGGGAACGAACACGCTGGGAGCGGCATCTGCGGGCTTCGGCGGCTTCGGCGGTCCGAGCGAATCGACGGTCTTCGAGGTTCGCGACAGGACGGAGGCGTCAACCATCTCCGCCTTGGTCGCCTTGGGCGGCGCGTCTTTCACCTCGGGAGCCGCGGGCGCCGGCTTGGTCGGCTCCGTCTTCGCGGCCAGGACACTGCCCCAGGAATCCCGCCAATCGCCCGGCTTCACCGGCGCGCTCGGCGTCTTCGCTACGTCCACTTTCGGATCCTTCGAAGGAGCCGGCGTGGACTGAGTGACGACGGTCGTAGTGCTGGTATCGCGCTTCACCAGTTTGTCGAAGAACGAGGGCGCGGTGGGCAAGGACACTTCGCTAGGCGGCGCGGTGCGCTGAGTTTGACCTGCTCCGTTCGATTGCGGCGGCGGAGGTAATACGGCTACCGTCGGCTTGGGAGTCTCAGCTTTCGGTGCCGGCTTGGGAGTCTCAGCTTTCGGGGCCGGCACCAGGACGACCGGCGCGGTTTGCTGGACGGTCGGCACGGTCAGCGGCTCAGGCTTCTTCACAACGGGCGGCTGCGGAGCTGGAGT
>JBBQPD010001069.1:0-2381 GCA_038331535.1 Gemmatales bacterium
TGCGCGTCTTCGCCACGGGCGGCATCGGCGGCGTGCATCGCCACTCTTCCTGGGATGTCTCCTCCGACCTCGACGAGCTGGCCCGGACGCCGGTCGCCGTCGTCTGCCGGGTGCGGATAGCCGCCACCACGTCCTTGATGCTCCGCACGTTGTCCGGAAACTCGGTGTAGCAGCAGCCGAGCGTGTCCTCGTGGTGGGCGTCGCTGTTGCCGAGGCCGGCGAGCTGACGTTCCCGGCGAACGACGGCAGCGCGGCGCCGGTTGTCGTCGTCCATGTTGTTGCTCATCAGCTCCAGGCCGTCCAGCTCCGGCTTTTCACGGCTCAGGATGTCGTCGAACTTCTGGCCCCAGCGAAAGGGGTGCGCGGCGACGACGGCCCCACCCTGGCGATGGACCTCGCGGGCCAGCGCCGCCATGCCGATGCCGCGCGGCACCGCGAACGGGTCGGTAACGCCGTACACGAGGACGTGGCCCTCGCGGCTGGAAACCTCAATGCCGGCAAGAATGAGCAGGTCGGGGGCTTTCGCTCGCAACTCGTCCAGCTCCGCTTCGGTCCAGAGCCAATCGTGTTCCGTGATGACGAAACCGTTCAGCCCGATCTCACGGGCGCGGAGGAGTAGTGCGTCGGGTTCCATCTCACTGTCGGGCGAATGGCGGGTCGTGTGCAGGTGCAGGTCCAGCTTCATGCGATCGTTCCTTCGAGGAGGGCGCGGGCGAACTTCCTGTTATTGTCTACGATTCGCGCGAAACGTAAACCCGAAGTGGCGCTCACCCCCCGTGCCCCAGCTCGTCCACGCGCTTGATCAGAGCATCGCGGACCTCCGCCGGCACAAAGTTGGTCAGGTTGCCGCCGAAGGACGCGATCTGCCGCAGCAGCGAGCTACTGAGATGGGAGAACGAATCCTTGGCCATCAGGAACACCGTCTCGATCTCGGAATCGAGGTTGGCGTTCATCAGCGACATGGTGAACTCGTTTTCCATGTCGGTCGTCGTGCGCAGGCCGCGCAGCATCACGCGGGCGCCGGCCTTGCGGACGAAGCTCACCGCCAGCCCCTCGAACGGCTCGACCGTCGCGTTGCCGAAGCGCGAGATGACCTTGCGCGTCAGTTCGACGCGCTCCGCCAGCGAAAAGAACGGCGCCTTCTCCGGGTTGATGCCGACGCCGACGATGAGGCGATCGAACATACGGCTGCCGCGGCTGATGATGTCGAGGTGGCCGTGGTGGATCGGGTCGAACGTGCCCGTGTAGACGGCGAGGCGGTTGCTCAGGCTTCCGGTCATGACGGCCCTCCGAGACGGCTGCGGATCGTGGCGGAATTGTAATCCGCCGGCCGATGGATGGCGAAGCAAAATCGGCCGGGGTTTTGGCCTTGTCGCGCCGCTAGAGCAACCGGACAATCAAAACAACCGTTCACCACCGGAGGCCGTGCCGTGTTATTCGAGCCGACGCCAACGCCTTATGACCTGAACTTTTACGTGGGTCAAACGCCGGTTCGCGTGCATCCGTTTTTTTGGCTCGGCACCGTGATCCTGGGTTGGGACTTCACGAAGCAGGAGAACGGTCTGACCGGTCTGGGCTTTCTCCTCTTGTGGGTCGCCTGCGTGTTCATCTCGATTCTGCTGCACGAATTGGGACACGTCTGGATGGGCAGGGCATTCGGGGCGCGCGGGTACATCGTCTTGTGGGTCATGGGGGGATTGGCGATCGGCAGCAAAAGCAACGAGCAGGCGCGCTGGCAGCGTGTTCTCGTCTCCGCCGCCGGGCCAGGGATACAGTTCGTCCTCTTTGGGATCGTCTGGGCCGTGTTGCGCTGGGGTCTGCCGGAACTTCTGGGGCGCATCGATCTCGACTGGTATCTCCGGATTGCCATGTTCTTGTTCATGCTGAAAATGATCAACTTGTTTTGGCCGCTCCTGAACTTGTTGCCGATTTGGCCATTGGATGGAGGACAGATTTCACGCGAGCTTTGTGAAGCGACTTCGCGGCGAAACGGCGTTCTCACGTCGCTCTATCTCTCGGCAGCGCTTTCGGGGCTTCTGGCCATCCATTGCTATCTCTCACGACAAGATGGCGGATTTCCGATTCTCAAGGACTATTTTCAAGGCGACATGTTCATGGGCATGTTCTTCCTTATGTTCTGCGTGGGTAGTATTCAGGGGATCCAGCAAGAGCGCGAACGCTATCGTCCCTGGGGCGACGACGAGATGCCGTGGGAGCGATGAGGGCCTGGTTCTACGAGCCGCGACCGTCAGGGAGCGCGGGCAACTACGAGCCGCGACCGTCAGGGAGCGCGGGCAACTACGAGCCGCGACCGTCAGGGAGCGCGGGCAACTACGAGCCGCGACCGTCAGGGAGCGCGGGCAACTCCGAGCCGCGACCGA
>JBBQPD010001070.1:0-2368 GCA_038331535.1 Gemmatales bacterium
CATGAGACGCGGCTGCTGGCCTGGGAGGTGGAAACAAGCGAGTTCGCGGCCTTGCTGCGCGAGCTGGAGCTGATCCGTCACTGGCGGCCGCGCTTCAACTCACAGGGCAAGCCGGGGCGGGCGCGGCGCGTCTACGTATGCCTCGGCCGGCGGCCCGCCGCGTACCTTTTCCTCGCGGCGCGGCCGGCCTCGACGGCGCAGGTCGTTTACGGCCCAGTGCCGGCGGGACACACGGCCCACGAGGCGGTACGGCGCATCAACGACTGGTATCGCCTCCGCGATTGTCCGCAGGCGCAGGCGATGATCTTCGCCGAGCAGAACGAGCTTTTTCCGATGGTGCGGGCGGCCGGCTGCATTCGCCACGAGATCGGCAGCTGCCTGGCCCCGTGCGCCGCGGCAGTCACCCTGAAGGATTACACTGCCGCCGCCCGCGGCGCCCGCGCCTTCCTCGAAGGAGCCGACACGGCGCCGCTGGTCGAACTGGAGCGCGCCATGCACGCGGCGGGGGCGGCCATGCAGTTCGAGCGTGCCGCCGCCCTGCGCGACCGCTGGCAGGCACTACACTGGCTGACCCGCCACCTCGCCCGTTTGCGCGAAGCTGGCGAACACTCGTTTGTCTACCCCGTCGTCGGCCACGACGGCACGGAATTGTGGTACCTGATTCGCCGTGGCCGCGTAGTGGCGGCGCTGCCGAAACCGGTAAATGAGCAAGAACACAGGCGCGCCGCGGCGCTGCTGGAAGAGACGTTCGCGCGCGGCCGCGTCGCGCCTGGCCCACTGAGCCTGGCCGAGACGGATGGCGTGTTACTGGTCGCGGGGTGGTTTCGGCGGAATCCGGACGAGAGGCAGCGCGCGATCGCGCCTCTGATTGCCGCTTGCGGCTTAGCGGGGGACACCCGCTAAGCCGCAAGCGGCAATCGGTCTCACGCGATAATGTCCGTAACGATCTTCCCTTCCACGTCCGTCAGGCGGAAGTCACGGCCGCCGTAGCGATACGTCAGCTTCTCGTGATCCAGGCCCATCAGGTGCAGAATGGTCGCGTGCAGGTCGTGGACGTGGACCTTCTTGTCCACCGCCGCATAGCCGAACTCGTCGGTCGCGCCGTAGGCCATGCCGCCCTTGACGCCGCCGCCGGCCAGCCAGACGCTGAAGCCGTGGTTGTTGTGGTCGCGGCCCTTGGCTCCCTCCGATGACGGCGTGCGGCCGAACTCGCCGCCCCACAACACCAGCGTGTCGTCGAGCATGCCGTTGCGCTTCAGATCGGTCAGCAGCGCCGCGATCGGCTGATCGACGGTGCGGGCCTTGTCGGCGTGGGCCTTGATGTCGCCGTGATCGTCCCAGGGTTGGCCGTCGCCGGTGAACAGTTGCACGACGCGCACACCGCGCTCGACCAGCCGTCGCGACAGCAGACAAGCGTCGGCGAACGCGCCCTTGCCGTAGAGGTTGCGCGTCTCCTGCGTCTCCTTCGACAGATCGAAAACGTCCTGCGCCTCGAACTGCATCCGATAGGCCATCTCCAGCGACTGAATGCGCGCCTCCAGCGGGTTGTCGGCGTCGCGCCTGGCCAGATGCATTTCGTTGAGCTGTTTCAACAGGTCCATCTGCTCGCGCTGGGCGTCGCGTCCCAGGACGGCGCTGCTGACGTGCGCGATGACCCGCTTCGGATCGATGGACGAATTGTTGATGTGCGTGCCCTGGTAGATGCCGGGCAGGAAGCTGTTGCTCCACAGCTGCGGGCCGACGACGGGCTTGCCGGGGCAGAAGACGACGAAGCCGGGCAGGTTCTGGTTCTCGGTGCCGAGGCCGTATTGCAGCCACGACCCCATCGACGGCCGCGTCGGCTGCGTCTCGCCGCTGGTCATCATGAGCAGCGACGGCTCGTGATTGGGGATATTCGTATGCATCGAGCGGATGACGCACAGATCGTCGGCGCAGCGAGAAACGTGCGGGAACAGCTCGCTGATTTCCAGGCCGCTCTGTCCGTACTTGGCGAACTTGAACGGCGACATCATGAGGGCGTTGGTGCCGCGCTCGGTCTTGAGGTTGCCCAGCGCCGGCTTCTCGCCGTGATGCTTCGTCAGCTGGGGTTTCGGGTCGAAGGTATCGACCTGCGATGGTCCGCCGTTCATGAACAGGTGGATGAGGCGCTTGGCGCGCGGCCGAAAGTGCGGCGCTTTGGGCGACAAAGGCGAGCCGGGAGCGCTAACGATCGGAGCGGCGAGCAGTCCGGCGTCGGCCATGACGGCGGCGAGGCCGAGCGTGCCGAGGCCGGTGCCGGTGCGTCGCAGCATGTCCCGTCGTGTGAGCGGCAGCATCGTGAAAGCCCTCAAGAAAACATCTTCACGAGCCGCGACCGTCAGGGAGCGCT
>JBBQPD010001071.1:0-2359 GCA_038331535.1 Gemmatales bacterium
CCGTCTTCGAGCCGCGATTTGATGACTTCTTTACGCAATTTCGTCTGGCGGATGAGAGGGGCGGCCAGCTCCAGCGAGGCGCTAACGGTGTCGAAGGCGTCGAACAGCGCCTGCTTGTCCTCCTGCAAATCGCGATTGTACGCCAGCGGTAGCCCCTTCACAAGCATCAGCAATTGCTGCAAACTCCCCGTCACCCGCGCCGCTTTCCCGCGTATCAACTCCAGCACATCCGGGTTCTTCTTGTGCGGCATGATGCTCGACCCGGTGCAGAAGGCATCCGGCAGCTCAACGAAGTTGAACTCCGTCGTCGCCCACAGCACCCATTCTTCCGCCCAGCCGGCGAGGTGCAGCGCGATCAGCGACAGGTCGAAGACGAACTCAAGGACGAAGTCGCGGTCACTGGACACGTCCATGCTGTTGTTGGCGAGGCTGTCGAAGCCGAGCTGACGGCGAACGCTGTCGCGGTCGATGGGCAACGTCGTGCCGGCCAGGGCGGCGGCGCCGAGCGACAGGACGTTGACGCGCTTGCGGCAGTCGGCGAGGCGCTCGCGGTCGCGCTGATACTTCTCGACGTAGGCGAGGAAATAGTGGGCCGCGAGTACCGGTTGCGCCCGCTGCATGTGCGTGTAGCCCGGCAGCACGACCTCGCGGTGCCGGTCGCCGGCGTCGAGCAATGCCGCTTGCAGGTCGTGTAGTAGCGTATCGAGCTGGTCGATGCCGTCGCGCACCCAGAGCTTGACGTCGGTAATGACCTGATCGTTGCGGCTGCGCCCGGTGTGCAGCTTACGGCCGACGTCGCCGAGTTTCTCGATGAGGGCGCGTTCGATGTGCGTGTGAATGTCTTCGAGCTTGACGGAGAACGTGAAGTCGCCGCGATCGATACGGCCGGCGATTTCGTCGAGGGTGGCGACAATCTGGTTGGCCTCGTCGTTCGTGATGAGACCGACCTCGGCGAGCATCCGCGCATGGGCCTGGCTGGCGAGAATGTCGTGGCGGTAGAGACGGCGATCGAAGCTGATCGACTCGGTGAAGCGCTCAACGCGGTCGTCGGTCTCGCCGCTGAATCGTCCGCCCCAGGTTTTTTGGCTCACGATGCGAATCCTCGCTCATCAAATCACGGCTGGACGCCTGGCGGCAACTGGAACAAGTCGGCGACACGGCAGCGGAAGCCCGGCAGTAACGTTTCACCGTCCAGGTCATCCTTCTCGTGAAGAACGGCGACGGAGCCATCGAGCCGGTAAACATGCACCCCGCGGGCTTCCGGGTTCACGACCCACACCAAGGACACGCCCGCTTGCAAGTAGTCCTGCACCTTGAGATCGACTTCGTAAACCAGATCATTCGGCGAAACCACCTCGATGGCCAGGTCCGGCGCGATCGTTAGATGCCCCTCGGCTGTCGCCTGCGCCACGGAGAGTCGGTCCTTGCGAATGAAAGACACGTCAGCCTTACGCACGCGCATGGGATGATTCGGGAAGCACTGGTAGGTCGTGCCCTCCGGCACCACCCAACCGCTAGCATTCGTCTCGCAATATATGGACAACCGGCTCAAAGCCCGGCCAGCTACATAACTCGACCAGAAGCTCATGTTCTGCTCCACGAGATGCCCGTCCACCAACTCGTACCGGTCTCCATCCGGCATCGTGAGCAGGTCGGCGGGAGTGTACGTTTTGGTCGCAGCGGCCGTGTGCATGACAGGCGCCCTCTGTGTGTCTGTGGTTCAAATTTTGATCCCTAACTCCCGGAGTTGCTTCGCGTCCACCTCGGCCGGCGCTCCGGTCATCAGGTCGCGCGCCTTCTGGTTCTTCGGGAAGGCCAGCACGTCGCGAATGTTCGCGGTGCCGGTTAGCATCATCGACCAGCGGTCCAGGCCCAGCGCGATGCCGCCGTGCGGCGGAGCGCCGAACTTCAGCGCGTCGAGCAGGAAGCCGAAGCGCTGCCGGGCTTGCTCCGGACTCATGCCTAGCACGCGGAACAACTGCGACTGCACCTCCGGGTCATGAATACGGATGCTGCCGCCGCCGCACTCGTAGCCGTTGATGACCAGGTCGTACGCCTTCGCCTTCACCGCCGCCAGCTTGCCGTTCGGATCGGTCAGGTCGGCGTCGGTCGCCGTCTTCAGCGCGTCGAGATGCTCGTCCTGCGGCGCCGTGAACGGATGATGGTTCGCGACCCAGCGATTCTCCTCGTCGTCCCACATGAAGGACGGGAAGTCCAGCACCCAGACGATCTTGAAGTCCTTCTTCGCCGGATCGACGAGTTTGAGGTCGGCCGCCAGCTTCGCCCGCAGATTGCCGAGCGCCTGACAGACGACGTCTTCCTTGTCGGCGACGAACAGCAGCAGGTCGCCCGCCGTCGC
>JBBQPD010001072.1:0-2359 GCA_038331535.1 Gemmatales bacterium
GCATGGATCTGGAAGTCGGCAAGCAAAAGCTTAACGCCGACGGCAGCGCCGATAACTGCGGTAAGTACGAAGAAAACAAGCCGGCTGCAAAAGGCTTCAAATGGATCACGAGCCAGCTGGACGAGGGGCTGAATCGCCAGACCTACCACAGAATCCTCGCGCCCCATCCGCTGTACGCCCTGTACGGGCTGGAGCGTGCTGGCCGGTTAACCGGTCAACGCTACTTCGGCGAACACGACTGGTATCGTCTCGGCTGCCTGCTGCTGGTCGAGATGCAAAAAAATAATGGCTGCTGGGAAGACGGACCGCCTACCTTCGGGGGCGAACCTTTAGTGGCGACCAGTTTCGCCCTCTTGTTCCTCGCCAAAGGCCGGGCTCCTGTCCTCCTCTCCAAACTGGCTTACGGCGGACAGATCAGCGACGACTGGAACAACAAGCGCAGCGATATGCGCCATCTCGCCGATTTCTGTAGCCGGGAGCTGTTCAAGCGGCAGCCGATGGCCTGGCAGGCGTTCGACGTGCGCCGCAAGCCGGCGGGCAACAAGGAGGAAATTCGCGACCTCGCCGCCGAGCTACTGCAATCGCCGATCGTCTTCTTCAACGGCCACGACTTCGCCCCGCGCGACAAGGAGGAAGAAATCCTCAAGGAGTACGTCAACAACGGCGGCTTCATCGTCGCGGAGGCTTGCTGCGGCTCGGCCGATTTTGACCGCGATTTCCGCAAGCTGGTCGATCGCATGTTCGGCGCCGGTTCGCTCCAGAAATTGCCGCCGAGCCACCCCGTTTGGCGGGCGTCGGGTAAGTACGAAGTGGACCCGGACGCCTTCCCGCTCTACGGCGTGTCGCAGGGCTGCAAGACCGTGCTGATCTACAGTCCGAAGGCTATCGCGGGCTACTGGGAGGGCAACACGTTTAAGGAAGGCAAAGGCAAGGTCGCGTTTGAGCTTGGCGCGAACCTCGTCGCCTACGCCACCGGTCTGGCCCCGCCGAAACCGCGCTTGACGGAAATGACCGTCTCCCGCGATCTGCCGCGCGAGTCGATCAAGCGCGGCTTCTTCAAGGTGGCGCAACTCGAACCCCGAACCGAGTCGCCGCCGGCGCCGCGGGCGATGCGCAACCTTATGGAAGAAACACGCAAGGTCGGCCTCGATGTGGTGACGGAGACGAAGACGCTTCATCCGGCGTCCGAGCAATTGAAGGGCTACTGGTTCTTTTACATGCACGGCCGGGAGGCGTTCCGCTACAGCGATACCGATCTGAAAAACCTGCGTTTCCGGCTAGAAAACGGCGGCACACTACTGGCGGACGCCTGCTGCGGGTCGAAGGCGTTCGACGAATCGTTCCGCCAGTTGATGGATCAGTTATGGCGCGAGAAGAAGCTCAAGCTGGAGCCGATTCCGCTCAATGACGAGCTGTATAGCCGCGACCTGAACGGGGACGCGATCGAGCTGGTGCGCTGCCGTCGTCCCGGCGCTGAAGGCCAGCGCGGCCGGCCGGAGTTGCAACTGGTCCCGCCGGCGCTGGAGGGGGTTAAGTACAAGGGACGGTGGATCGTCATCTACAGCAAGTACGACCTCGGTTGTGCCCTGGAGAAATCTCCGTCGCCGGAGTGCATTGGGCACGACTACGATAGCGCCGTGACGCTAGGACGCGCGGCGGTGTTGTATGCGCTGAAACGGTAGGCGGGGCGAGGAGCCGCGACCGACAGGGAGCGCTGGTGCTATCGCTCCCTGACGGACGCGGCTCGTACGATCACGTCGCCAGGACGCGCACGCGGAACCCGAGCGCCTGGCTCGCCGCGACCATTTCACCGAACACGTCGCCGTAAGCAACGGCGACGTGATTGCTCATGTAATGGGCCATCACCGTCTCCATCGAGCAGCCCAGGTCGGCGGCCATGAACGGCCACTGTCGTGTCGTGCCCTCCCACCAGGCGTCGCGCACCTTTGGCGGCAGCGTCACTACTTCGCCGCGGCCGACGTCCATCCACAACACGTCGTTCCTGATGTATGCCCGCGCCCAGGTGATCTTCCCCGGCAAGCTCTCACCGGCGAAGGTGCCGCCCGCGATCGGGAAATAGCCAGACGGTTGGCGATAGCTGTGAACGCCTTTGAGAGTATTCGGATCGTGATTGAAGGCGAAAGCGCCGCAACTCCCTGAATTGAGGAGTACCCAGAGCCAGCGACCGTCATGAACGCCGCCCCAGCGAACGTCGTGGAACATGACGGCCTGATGCAGTCCTTTCGCCAGCAGCAAGCGCTTCATAATCTCCATCGGCAGCAGGTTTCCCTGATCGGCCTCCGTGCTGGTGATGACGAGGTCGCCATTCGATTCTGGACGGCAGACGGAGTTGAGCAGC
>JBBQPD010001073.1:0-2354 GCA_038331535.1 Gemmatales bacterium
GTAGACGTAGCGAACGCCGCGCTCGGCCTTCGGGTCGTCCGGCGGGATGATCTCGACCGGGCCGGAGCCGTCCATGTCGAGACCCCACTGGGCGATATCGAAGTGATGGGCGCCCCAGTCGGTCATCATGCCGCCGGAGAATTCGCGATAGTTCCGCCAGTTGGGGAAGTGGGTGTGGACGCCGCGCGGGCTGAGGACGGAGTTGTACGGCCGCAGCGGCGCCGCGCCCAACCAGCGATCCCAGTCCAGCCCCGGCTCCATCTTCTCTTCGGGCAGGTCGCACGGCTTGCTCGGGCTGCCGACGTTGACGTAGACCGTCTTGATCTTGCCGATGCGGCCGCTGCGCACCAGCTCGCACGCCTGGCGGAATGTACTCTCGGCCCGCTGCTGGCTGCCGGTCTGGAAGACGCGGTTGTGCTTGCGGGTCGCGTCCAGCATCGCCTTCGCTTCGAGAATGGTCAGTGACAGCGGCTTTTCGCAGTAAATGTCCTTGCCCGCCTGGCAGGCCTCGATGGCGGGGATGGCGTGCCAGTGGTCGGGCGTAGCGATGACGACGGCGTCGATGTCCTTGCGGCCCAGGACTTCGCGGAAGTCGTTGTAAGCGTCGCAGCCCTTGTAGGTGCCGCTCTTGATCTGCTCGGCGTATTTCTTCTCGACCGTTTCCTTGGCGGCGGTGCGGCGCGTGGTGTCCACATCGCAAACGGCGACGACCTGCACGTCTTTCTGGCCGAGATGGAAGCCGAGGTGGCCGCGGGCCATCGTGCCGATGCCGATGAAGCCGAGGGCGATGCGGTCGTTGGCGCCGATCTTTTTCTCTTCTGCCGACGCCTGTCCGGAGACGAGGGCCGGCAGTCCGACCGCCGCGGCGGCGGCACCGTGAACGAAAGCGCGACGGGTGATCCCGTGGTTGCGCGTACTCATGTCATAACCTCCAGAGAGTCTGAAACGCGGATCAGTGATGGCAACTCGCGGGCGCCCTGAGAGTACCGCGCTCCGCGGCACATGCAAGCAATAACGGGACTGCCCGCAACGATTATCCCGGTTCGTCTGCGGAGCAACCCGCACGCGGTGAGATCTCGCGTTTCGACTGTCTTCCTGCCGTTGATATGTCATACTACACGTGCCGCTCGCCCCTTGACGCCGCGCATCGGCCGACGGCACAATAGAATTCATAGGTCGCAGGTTCTCGCGCTCAGCAACATCGAGGTCGGTCGCTGTACACCCTGCGCACTCTCACGGCCGTCCTCGGCGAGACTGGCATGATCGTCTTCTCCTGCCCCACCTGTGGGAAAGAACTGAAGGTCAAAGCCGATTTCGCCGGCAAGCACGGCAAGTGCCCCCATTGCAAATCTCGCGTCAGCGCCCCCCATTCCTCTGGGCACGAGGGCGCACAGGATGCTAAGTCGCACTCACCCGCCGGGAGCGGCAGCCCGGAAGCCGCCGAACCGCACGCCAATCTGACCGCGTTTCTCGACCCCCCGCGCGGGCCGAACGAGCTAGGGCGCCTCGGCAAATACCGCGTCCTGAGCATTCTCGGCGCCGGCGGCATGGGCGTCGTCTACGCCGGCGAGGACACCAGCCTCAAACGGCCGGTCGCCCTCAAAGCGCTGCGCCCCGAACTGAACGCCAACAACACGGCCCGCGAACGCTTCCTGCGCGAGGCGCAGGCGACGGCCGGTCTGGAACACGACAACGTGATCCGCATCTACGAGGTCGGCGAGACGAACAGCGTCCCCTTCATGGCCATGCAGCTGCTGAAGGGCGAGACGCTGGACGTGCGCCTCGCGCGCGAAGGCCGGCTGCCGGTGGACGAGGTGATCCGTATAGGCCGCGAGACGGCGGAGGGGCTGGTCGCGGCCCACGAGGTCGGCCTCGTCCACCGCGACATCAAGCCGGCCAACCTGTTCCTCGAAAAGCCGAAGGGGCGCGTCAAGATCCTCGACTTCGGCCTGGCCTACGTCGATCGTGGCGAATCGAAGCTGACGCGGTTGGGCATCGTCGTCGGCTCGGTGGGCTATCTGTCGCCGGAGCAGGCCGCCGGCCGGCCCGTCGATGCCCGTAGCGACCTGTTCAGCCTCGGCTGCCTGCTGTACAACCTCACCACGGGTGAGTTGCCCTTCACCGGCGATGACCTGCTGGCCAAACTGAACGCGCTGGCGAACACGGAACCGATGCCGCCCAGCGTCCTCGATCCGGCGGTGCCGGAGGTATTCTCCGACCTCATTCTGATGCTGCTGGACAAGGATCCCGACTTTCGGCCTCCGACCGCCCGCGACCTGTCCGAAGCCCTCGCGGCTCTCGCGGACAGGGCGCCGCGCTAACGGTCTGTCCCGCAAGGTGTTGTTTCCTACGAG
>JBBQPD010001074.1:0-2346 GCA_038331535.1 Gemmatales bacterium
CGTGGGATTTATACCAGCGAGTTGTCGCTAGCAGACGGCAAGTTGAGCGAGCCGCGTCTGGTGGCCGAGGCCGTCAATCCGTCGTTCGTCGCCATTCATCCCAACGGCCGCTTCTTGTACGCCGTTGGCGAAGTCAGCGACCGCGGTGGCAAGCCGACGGGCGGAGTGATGGCGTTCGCCATCGACGCCAAGACCGGCGATCTCAAGAAGCTCAACGAGCAATCCTCCGGCGGCGCTGGTCCGTGCCATATGTCAGTCGATAAGACCGGCCAGTGCGTGGCCGTGGCGAACTATGGCGGCGGCAGCGTCGCGGTGCTTCCCCTCGGCGCCGACGGCAAGCTGAGCGAGGCGTCCACCTTCATTCAGCACAAGGGCGCCGACCCGAGCAAGAAAGTGACCCCACACGGCCACTCGATCAACGTCGATGCCGGCAACCACTTCGCTGTCGTCGCCGACCTCGGCCTGGATCAGCTGCTCGTCTACAAGCTCGACGCCGCCAAGGGCACGCTCACGCCGAACGATCCGCCCTTTCTGTCCACCGCTCCCGGTGCCGGCCCGCGCCACTTCGCTTTCCACCCCAACGGGAAGTACGCTTATGTCATCAACGAGTCGAACATGACGATGGCCGCGATGAGCTACGACGCGGAAAAGGGCACTCTGAAGACGTTGCAAACGATCTCGACGCTGCCGAAAGACGCCACGGGAAAAAACTTCTCGACGGCGGAGGTGGTCGTGCATCCATCCGGCAAGTTCGTCTACGGCTCGAACCGCGGCCATCACAGCATCGTCGGCTACGCGATTGACGAGAAGACCGGCGAGCTGAAGCTGATCGGCCATCAAGGCGAGGGCATCAAGACGCCGCGCAACTTCAACATCGATCCGACCGGCAATTTCATGATCGTCGCCAACCAGGACGGCGACAACCTCGTCGTCTTCCGCATCGACCAGAAGACGGGCGAGTTGAAATCGACCGGCATCAAGGCCGAGGTCGGCGCACCGGTGTGCGTCAAGTTTTTGCCGAAGGGATAGTGCGAAGCGCTAAAGGGTTAGCCCAGATTCTTCACCGCAGAGGACGCAGAGGGACGCAGAGGGAAAATCAGAAAGAAGATCAGGCGGCCTGCGGTGAGTCACGGGGTTCCAAGAGAAAACAGGAAACGAGGATTCGCACCTCATTGATCACTTTCGTTTTCCTCTGCGTTCCTCTGCGTCCTCTGCGGTGAATCATTCGGTGTAGCCGCGGTTTGAAGCGCCGCGGCTGACCTGGGAACGGCGTTTTTCTTCAGGTAAAATGAGGAGGTGAAAGGTAACCGTTGGAGTTGTGAGGCGAGGTCTATGTCTACGAACCCGTTACGGCGTCCGCTGTCCCCGACCGTCCTGTTCGCCCTGCTGCCGGGGCCGGACCGTAAGCGCCATCCGAGCACCTACCGCTACAAGTTGACGTACAGCACATCCCATCCGGGCGAGCAGGGTTGCGCGATGCTTTGGGAGGTTGCAGGCGGCCGCGGCGTCTATCAGGTTGCCCTGGAACGGACGGAATCGGGCGATCTGCGCTGGCACTGCACGTGCGCCGACGCGGTCTATCGCGGTGAGAACGCGCCGCACGTCTGCAAGCACATTCGGGGAATAGTGGAGCTGGGTCGGCGCGATGGTGCGGCGGCGTGAATTTACGGTTCGCGCGAAACGTAAACACGTGTGCTGGGGTGGTGCTGTGCGGCCAGCAAACAGCCCGCGAGAAGAACCGGCGTCATCCACAAAAACCAGAAGTATTCGACGCCCGCCAGCACGAGAACCAGCGCCAACAGATTAACAACGCTCCACCATGCCACCGCCGTCGCGAGGACGGGACGCGGCGCGTGGCGCAGCGACACACACGCCCGCAGGATTGCCGGAAGCAACAGCACCAGGTCGAACGGCCACGCTCCGTAAGGTGCCGCCAGCAACGACGCGAACAGGAGCGCCGGCAGGCGTTCGCTCCAGTCCCACACCTGTCGATGCCGTCGCCAGTACCACGCGAGCCAGAGAAGCCCCGGAATTAGCGGCAGATATTGCAGCCACATCTTTTCGTAGCCGAATAGCAAGCGCAGGGCGTGCGCCGGCAGCGGCGACAAGTGCGAATGCGTTTGCGTCCGCTGCGTTAGCGCAAACCAGTATTGCGAAAGTAGATTTGGATTGTCCAGGAGCGGTACCACCAGCAGTGCCGTCACACCGAGCAACCCGCCCACGACCAGCCGCCACTTGCGGCGCTCAATCGCCCAGAGCAGCAGCGCTAGCCAGAACAGCAGACTGAGCTGCGGCTTGATGGCCGCGAGGACGAGACTCGCGCCAGCCAGTCCCTCGCGGCCGGTG
>JBBQPD010001075.1:0-2346 GCA_038331535.1 Gemmatales bacterium
TCCGGATCGACGTACTCGGCCTCGGGATAGAGGTCTTCGCGCTTAGGCATGAATTGCAGTGTGATCGCCGGCCCGACAATCGAGGCCCCGGGCGTCGCGCAGACCGGCCCCTGGATGAAGGCGTTGCGAATTCCCAGGCGACGCAGCTCTCCAGTCGCCGTCGCGCTCCCAATCGTTTTCAGGGCGTCCACGAGCGCGCGATCCGGACGGACGATGTCTCTGGTCTCGATCGGACGGTCGCTCGAGCTTGGGTCGGTCATGCGGCACTCCTTGTCAATCAGTCACATGCTCGTCTGAGATTGCACCATAAGAGCGAGTGGTCGAACGAAGGGCTCTGCTATTGTTCGGTAACAAACGGTGCAGGAGGACACAAGTTTACAGAAGCGTGGCTCCCGCTTAGGATACTGGCCGCCGCAAAGCGCACCAGAATCCGAAACGGGAGGCGTTGTCATGGTAGTCGGCCGGCGGGACTCTTTCAAGGATCGAACGGAACCAGAGCAGCCCTGCTTCGGCGAGCAGAACTGATGCGGGAGAAGAGACGGCGGCGCGTTCTGGCCACGCGGGCGGCCCAGCGCGAACACCACCGCCGCCGCCGCAAGGGGCGCTCGTATCGGGCGTGGCGCCATCTGACCCGCGACCAGCAGGAAGTCGCGCGCCGCCTGACGGCCGGCCGCATTGACCTGGTGACCATCAGCGGTTGGGGCTTCGTCAGCTCGTTCCTGGCATTTCTCGACGAGATCTCCTTCTTTGCCCTGCTCGACCTGGAGGGCAAAGGCTTCCAACGGGTACTGATCCCGATCGCTCGCCTGGTGATGACGTATGAAATGAAGATTCTGCTGGGGATCGGCTCGATCAACCTGGTGCCAACCAAGCTGTTTCGGGAGATTGCCCTGCTGCGGTTGATCGGCTACACGACGACGCAGATGCAAGTCGGTTTCTGCGCGCGGGGCAACCTGGCCTGCGGACCGATGCACCAGAACACGCTGGCCGATGCCGTCGAGCGCCTCAGCGCCGACGACCTGGCGGCCGTGCTCAATGGCACGGCACAGCGCCTGGCCGAGCGCGGTTTCTTCGCGACGAGCAAAGGGCACTTTGCGCTGGACGCCTCCGATCTGCCGACGACCGACGCGTACGTCGGGGCGGGACTGCTGAAGAAAACCGAAAAGCGGGTAACCAAAGACAAACAGGTGGTGGAGGTCGAGCGGTGGGTGTACGGCTTCCAGGTCTTCGTGGTCTACGAGGTGCGGCTCCGGCTGGTCGTCGCGGCGACGGTCGTGCCGATTCAGGAGCGCGAGACCCAACACACGCTGGCTCTGGTCCGTCAGGCGATTGCGAACCTGGGCGCGGGGACGATCAAGGTGCTGCTGATGGACCGGGGGTTCCTCGATGGGGCGGACCTGTGGGTGCTCAAGCACGACCTGGGGATCGACTTCGTCGTGCCCGCCAAAGACGCCATGCGCGTCACGACCGACGCTCGGCAACTCGGCCGACGGGCGGCGGACGGGACGAATATCTTTCCCCAGGAGCGGGTGGGCACCCGAAAAGAGGGCAAGGACGGTCGGGTCCGCTGGGAGGGGCAGGTCACGGTTGTGGGCGTGGCCCGCATAACCAGCTACGACCAATACGGCACGGCCGAGCACGCCGCGCAGGCGAATCGGCGCGACTTTGTGGGCAATCCGCTCAACGCTGTGGTGGTGACCGCCTGGCAGGGGACGGACTACCCGGTCGGCGACGAGAAGGTCTTTCTTACCAGCGTGCCCGTGGACCAGCCGTTGACGGCACTGGATCTCTATGACGTGCGCAGCTTGATCGAGAACACAGCCTTCCGGGAACTCAAGCAAGGTTGGAATCTGGAGAGCTATCCGAAGAAGACCGAGGCGGCCGTGCGAGGGCACGTCTTCCTGACATTGGTCACTTTCACCCTGGCTAACGCGTTCCGCACGGCGCAGGGCCAAGACCTCGCGCAGCGGGGCGTACGCCGCCAGCGCGCCGAGGACGAAACTGCCAAAGTCATTGTCTTTGCCGGCGGGTACTACGCCATCTTCGACATTGAGGAGGTCTTCGTCCTCTTGGGGGTGATTCCGCGGCTTTGTGTCACGGCCGATCCGACGGCAGTGAGACACCGCTACGGCCTTCCACTGGTCGCCTGATTCTTATGGTGCAATTTCAGCACTGATAAACTCCCTTTGACAGGCATTATGCCTGATTGTTACGATCTATTGTGGCATCAGCGGGTTGGAGGCTGGATCGGTCCTGGGGGTAGACTAGTGAATTGATTATATACATACACATTCGACGCGATTGCACTCCGAAAGGCCGCGAGTGCTTTAGGTGTACTGTTGACCC
>JBBQPD010001076.1:0-2330 GCA_038331535.1 Gemmatales bacterium
ACTGAAGAGCAAGACTGGCACATCAACGGGCACGGCCATGAGGTTGCCGAGCGGAACCGAATTGGGGGGCAAAAGCCGAAGCATCGCCGGCAGGCCCCAGTAGCCCGCTGCAACGCCCAGTGCGGCGCCGCTGAATGCCAGGAGCAGTGATTCCACGAGGAGTTGCCTCATCAAGCGTCCACGACTTGCCCCGATGGCGGCCCGCACGGCGAACTCATGCGCCCGCGAGGTCCCGCGCGCCAACAGCAGGATGGACACGTTCGCGCATGCGAGCAGGAGCAGCAACAGAGACGCCGCGAAGATCAACAGGAGGGTCGGCACAAAGCCGGCCGCCCTTTGTGTCTCCACCAGACTTTGTACGAGCGGACGCACCTCCTTCGGAAAGCGTTGCGGGGCCTCCTTGGCGAATTGGTCGAAGAGCGGCTGAAGTCGCTGTTCGGCCATGCGTGGATTGACGCCCGGCTTGAGACGGGCCAGGACGCCCCATGCGAAGTTCGGATCGAACGTCAGATGAAGGGGAACGAGAATCTCCGGACCGTAAAAGTATTGACGTGGCAGCACGCCAATCACGGTGTAGGGTTCGCGGTTTAAATAGAGGGTCTGCCCCACTGCCTCAGGCCGCCCGCCGAAGTGTCGCTGCCAGAACCGATAGGTGAGCACGACGACCCGTTGGGGCTGCTCGCCCGCCGGCCCGTCCGCCTCGTTAAAGACTCGTCCGAGGAGGGGCGGAACCCCGAGTACGTTCAAACCGTTTGCTGAAAAATACTGGGTGGGCACCGCTTCTGGGAGGTCCTGGCCGGTCAGCGTCATCTCCCAGGTGTTCGACGCGACGGCGCCGTCCAAGACTTCGCTGTGTTGAAGGGCGACGAGCTGTCGCGCCGGGACACCCAGACCACGCGGCTTGCCTTTGACGATCATGCCAAGCGTGACGATCCGATTGATGTCGGCGAATGGGAAGGGATTCAGTAATGCCGCATTCACGATGCTAAACAGCCCTGTAGCGGCGGCAATCCCGACTGCCAGGGAGACGACAGCCGTCGCGGCGAAACCGGGGCTCCGGCGGAAGATACGCAGCGCATATCGGAGATCTACGGCGAGGATGTCCAGCAAGAAGTTTCCTCAGCGACGAGCGCGAAAGAATATTACCACTCCGGAGTGATCAGCCACAAGATCTCGTGCCGGCGGTGTGTATCGGGGATCACGCAAGCGCGTACGACGAATCAAGTGGCGCGAGAATACCTCCGTCGAGTTCTGGATCCTCGTCGTCCTCATGCTGTTGATGCTCTTTGTCGGCATCCCGTGGCCGGTCGAACATCCGCCACCAGATCACCATCAGCACGAGACTTGGCCGGTTGGTCGAGCCCGCTAGTCCGTCAAGTTGGTCGACCAGCGGCAGAACCCCCTGGCCGGCCACAGCCACGCCCAGCGCGCGCCCCGCTGTGATTAGCGCGATCTTGCGGGCTGGCCGCTGCCGCACCTTCGGATCAGTGAGGCAACCCGCACAATTCCGTATATACTAAATTAGTGTTCGAGTGGGACCCGCAGAAGGCTGCCGCTAACACGAAGAAACATAGCGTCTCGTTCGACGACGCCGTGACCGTCTTCCTCGACGTCCATGGGTTGGACGGACCGGACTTGCAGCACTCAGGCGCGGAGGCTCGATTTCTGCGACTGGGACAGGCCGCTGATGGCCGCGTGCTGACGGTGGCGTATACCCTAAGGAGAAATGGCAATGCCGAAACGATCCGTCTCATCAGCGCGCGGCGCGCGAGTCGCCGTGAACGCTCGGCGTACCGCGCGAAAGATTGACTATTCCGAGATTCCCGATTCGTCGCCGGACCAGTTGAAAGCGATGAGGCGCGTCGGTCGGCCCCCACTGGGCAACGAACCGCGTCAACTCATCGCGATTCGAGTGGATCCTGGAGTGCTCGATCGGTTTCGTAAAGAAGCGCGTCGCCGACGCGTTGGCTACCAGACATTGATCAACGACGTGCTGGCGCAGCACGTCCGCAGCGACGTTGCGTGAAGACCGGCTCGTGAAATCGGGATCGAGCCCCGACGCTTCAGGCGGCGGAGAACTTCCGGTTCGACATCCAGCGTTTCAAGCCTGACTCGGAGTACCTGATCGCGTGCTCGGAAATTCGACGCGCGAACGGAAGCCTCCGCGCCCGCCGCTGCACCCAACGCCTCGTCACGCCCAGGACAGCCGCGACCTCCTCCGCCGTCAATAGACGCTCGCCAGAGTTCTCTTGTGCTGCGGCGCCCAACTGCGACATCAATAGACGCGCGCTCAGCGCCCCTTGAAGCGCTGACAGCGCGGACTGCTCAGA
>JBBQPD010001077.1:0-2314 GCA_038331535.1 Gemmatales bacterium
CCCGAGACGCGTTTCCTCGATCTGCCGGCCTTCGAGCGCGCCGGCCTGAACTGCTTCAACGGCCCGCGCGAGCAGGAGCAGGAGTTCCACACGACCGCGGCACATCTGGCGGAGCTGTTCCGTCTGGAAGGCTCCAATTACAGTTGTCTGACCGCCTGCGCCGCGAGCAGCCAGGCGGTCGGCGAGGCGACCGAATTGATCCGCTACGGCGACGCCGACCTGATGCTCGCGGGCGGCGCGCACAGCATGATTCATCCGTTCGGCGTCACCGGTTTCAACCGCCTCACGGCCCTCTCGACCCGCAACGACGCCCCGCAACAAGCGTCGCGCCCCTTCGACCTGAACCGCGACGGCTTCGTCCTCGGCGAAGGCTCCGGCATGCTGGTGCTGGAGGAGTTGGAGCATGCACAGCGGCGCGGTGCCGCGATTTACGCCGAAATCACCGGCTACGGCTCGACAGCCGACGCTTTTGCCGTCACCGACAGCCACCCCGACGGCCGCGGCGCCATCGCCTGCGTCCGCAACGCACTCAAGGATTCCAGCCTCTCGGTCGAGGACATCGACTACATCAACGCCCACGGCACCAGCACCAAAGTGAACGACCGCTGCGAGACCATCGCGATCAAAGCGGTGTTCGGCGAGCAGGCGTACAAAATCCCCGTCAGCAGCACCAAGAGCATGCTCGGCCACCTGATCGCAGCCGCCGGCGCCGTCGAACTGATTACCTGCGTCGAGACGATCCGCCGCGGCGTCATCCCTCCGACGATCAATTACGAGACGCCGGATCCCGAATGCGATCTGGACTACGTGCCGAACGTCGCCCGCGAAAAGAAGGTCCGACACGCCCTGACCAATAGCTTCGGCTTCGGCGGGCAGAACACCGCGCTCATCGTCAGCCGATACTCATGAATGCAGAAGTCAGAATGCAGAAGTCAGAACGATCGGCATTCTGACTTCTGCATTCTGACTTCTGCATTTGTTTTCTGAGGTAACACCGTGACCCTGTTCTGGCTCGGCTTCGCGATCACGTGGAGCGTGCCTGTTTTACTGGTGGTCTGGCTCACGTGCATGTTGATGTACATGCGCTGGAAGTACGTCCATCTCATCGAGCGCATCTTCCAGGAGAAACCGCTTTTCATCATTCCGCGCGGCCTGCCCGATCCGGAGGCGGAAGACGTTTCGTTTCACACAGCCGGCGGTTTGACACTGCGCGGCTGCTACTTCAGAACTCCGAAGCAGCGGCGCGGCGTCATTCTCTTCGGGCTGGAATTCGGCTCCGACCGCTGGTCCTGCCGCGCTTATTGCGAACACTTGATCGCGGCCGGTTTCGACGTGTTCGCCTTTGAGCCGCGCAGCCAGGGGCAGAGCGATCCGCAGCCCGACTACGAGCCGCTGCAATGGGTCACCGACTTCGAGGTTCGCGACACCGCCGCCGCCCTGGAGTATCTGAAATCGCGCTCGGACGCTGACCTACGCGGCGTCGGCTTCTTCGGCATCAGCAAGGGCGGCGGGGCCGGACTGATCGCCGCCAGTCGCGATCGTTACGTCCGCTGTTGCGTGACGGACGGCGTATTCGGCACCTATTCGACGCTCGTTCCGTACATGCGGCACTACTTCCGCATCTACAACAGCCGCTACTGGTTTCAGGGACTCTTTCCATCGTGGTACTACGGACGCATCGGCATCGTCGGGTTACGGCGTGTGGCCCGACGCCGCCACTGCCATTATCCCAACCTGGAGAAGCGGATGCGGCGCCTTGCGCCACGGCCGTTGTTCATGATTCACGGCGGGGCCGACTCCTACATCAAGCCGGAGATGGCCGAGTCTCTGTTCGCCCGCGCCCGGCAGCCGAAAGAGTTCTGGCTCGTCGAGCAGGCCAAGCACAACCAGGCGCTGCACCTGGTCGGCGACGAGTACCGCCGCCGCGTCCTCGATTTTTTTGAGCGGCACCTGGCCTGCGACGGCGTTACCGCTTCAAAAGAATCGGAAACGCGATCCGAGACCGTTGAGGTTCCGCCCTCACCCGTACCGACACCGCCCTGAGAGCACGGAGATCGTATGCCCAACCTGATCCGGCGCGGACTCAAGGGCGCTTTTCGGTTATTGCTGTCCGGCGTCGGCAACCTGGTCGCCATTTCCATCCGCCGTCGCCTGCGCGAGTTCGAGACCGCCACCCACGACCCCGCTGGCGTTCAACAAACTCTCCTGAAGCGCATTCTCACCAGGCAGGCCGAGACCGGCTTCGGGCGCGACTTCGGCTTTAACAAAATCCAGACCGCGAACGACTTCCGCCGGCAGGTTCCCGTGGCCGGCT
>JBBQPD010001078.1:0-2311 GCA_038331535.1 Gemmatales bacterium
CCTTCACATTTTTTACAACCTGCGGGACTTGCCCGCCCGGACTAAGCCATCGTCGGAACGAGTCGAGCGAGTTTCTTGCGGCCGATCACGGCGCCGAAGATCGGCATCGCGGCCCAGAAGGCGGCGGGAAGCGGAATGGCCGTCTGCTCGGCGCCCTGCTGCACGACCGAGATGCCGACCATAGCGGCGTTCGGCCGCGAGCTGACCAGGATGTCCTTGACGAACAAGAGGCTCCGGCTCGGGATGATGTCAAGCGAAGCGTACTGCGTGTCCGGAAGACCGAAAGCGCCGTCGTTAAACAGACCGAGGATTTCCGTGGCCTGGATCGGCCCGCCTGCGACCAGGTCGTTGCCGTCCAGCCGAGTGACGGTTTCGACCATCGAAGCGGCCGAGCGACCGTCGCCGTCTCCGAAGGGGCCGCCGTCAAACATCGCATCGACCTTGCGGATCATGCCGGCGCCAAGCGCGTCGAGGCGGTAGCTGATGACCAGGTCCGAGCGCTGGCCGTTGGCAGCGTTGAGATCGAACAGGAAGGTCAGGTCGTGGCGGTTGCCATCGGACATGATCATCACGTCGACGTCCTGCGGCCGCAGCACGGTGCTGCCGCTGGAGCTGAAGGTGAATTCAGAGAATTTCTTGTCCCCGACGATCAGGCCCGTGGCGTTGGATCCGCCGGCCAGGAGCGTGTCGAGGCCAACGGCGACGTCCGCCGCCGACGCCTGCTTCGCGCTCATGAAGCCCGCCGCCAGAACCGCCACTGCCGCCAGCTTTTTGCAACCCTTGAACATGATGGCTCTCTTCCTCCGCGTGTGAATTGGACGTCGTTTTGCGTTGGATGTCTTCGCCGGAGCTACCGCTTCGCCGCTTCCGCCGCGCCACGTGTTTGCTTTTTGCGTACCCGAACAATGCCCCCGGTCCCCGGGGGCGGCAAAGAAAAATGAGCGCGACGCCTGCTTTGTCGGCCCGTAACTCTTTCGGCTATGCGGGCGGTGTGGTTTATGACGGCAATTGAATCCGATGTGGCGGCACGTTGTTCGGCGGCGCGTTCGTGCATATCCTCAAAAGGACGAAAGTCAGAGCCCCTGTGGCGGAACGGCAGACGCTACGGACTTAAAATCCGTTGTCCGAAAGGACGTGCGGGTTCGATTCCCGCCGGGGGCAGTCCCATGGTGTCGGCCTTATTCGCCTCCGCCCTTCCAACCAAGGCGGCAGCCCCGCTTCTGCGGATTTGGATAATCCACGCGCTTGACCGTGGCCACCGGGGGTAGCGGCTCCGGCTGTCCCTCCGGCGCCATCGCTTGCGCCTGATCCGTACTATTCGGTGAACCAGCAAGCCGCGACGTGGCCAGGCTCGCCCTGTTTCTGTTCCAGCGTCGGGGCTTGGTCCACGCATTTTCTCATCACCCGGATCGAAGCCCCGGCGGGTTGGAACGCGCCGGTGACGCCGGTCGAATCGCCGTGCCCGGCCCCGCGATAAGTCAGCGGGACCGTGTCGCCGGCGCCGGCCTCGGCTGCAAGCTGGCGGGTCAGCGGGCAGCGGGGATGGAAGTGGCAGCCGCTCGGCGGGTTTGAAGGGGACGGCACCTCGCCCTTGAGCACGATGCGCGTCTTCTTCGGCCGCGGGTTCGGCTCGGGCACGGCCGATAGCAGTGCGACGGTGTACGGCATCTTCGGGTTTGCATACAGTTCCCGGCTGCTTGCCTTCTCCACGATCCGCCCCAGGTACATCACTGCCACCTCGTCGGAGAAGTGTTCCACCACGGCGAGGTTGTGCGCGATGAACAGGTACGCGATGTTGCGCTCGCGTTGAAGATCGTCGAGCAGATTGAGGATCTGCGACTGGATCGACACGTCCAGCGCCGAGACCGGCTCGTCACAGACAATGAAGTCGGGGGAAAGGGCCAGCGCCCGGGCGATGCCGATGCGCTGCCGCTGGCCGCCGGAGAACTCGTGGGGATAGCGCTGGGCGTACGACGGGTCGAGCCCGACGCGCTGGAGGAGCGAGGCGACGCGCTCGACCTTGTCTTTCCCCTTCGCGATGCCATGGACCTCGATCGGCTCGCCGATAATGTTCCCGACCGTCATGCGCGGGTTCAGGCTGCTGACGGGGTCCTGGAAGACGATCTGCATCTGCCGGCGGAGCCGGCGCAGCGCCTCGCCGTGGTAGGCGAAGAAGTCTTCGCCCTTGTAGCGGACGGTGCCGGAGGTGGCCTTGATGAGGCGGAGGATGGTCCTTCCAACGGTCGTCTTGCCGCAGCCGCTCTCACCGACCAGGCCCAGTGTCTTTCCCGGATAGACGTCGAAGCTGACG
>JBBQPD010001079.1:0-2305 GCA_038331535.1 Gemmatales bacterium
AGCAGATCAAGCGCGAAGGCTGGCAGGCCCAGCGCGTGCTGGTGATCGACCCCGACGACGAGCGGCTCACCTGGCCGGAGCGTGAGCTGGTCCGCCAGCTTGGCGAGAAACTCTACGGCGAGCAGTGCCGGCGACGGGAGGGCCGCCATGGATGACTGGACACCCGAGATGGTGGAACATCGGCTTATCGAGGCCGCGTCGGTTCTGCGGCGTCTGCCGGCCCCCCGGAAGCAGGGCTTCTTCAGCACCTGGCCAACGATGTTCGTGGAGTTCGGCGATCTCGTGGGCCAGACGCCGGAGCCGATGCGTCCGCCGCCGCCGTCGGCCGCAGCCATCAGCCGGATGGAAGCGACGCTCGGCTGGATGCCTTGGCTTGAGCCCATCGACGCCAAGATCGCTTGGCTGCGGGCCAGCGGGACGCGATGGAAGGAAATCTGTTGGGAAATCGGCCTGGCACGGGCCGCGGCGCACGAGCACTGGCTCTACGCGCTCTGCCTCATTACCTGGCGTCTGAATGGGCGGAGTGGGCTGAAGCGCGTCGGCAGGCGGCGGCTCATTGCACGAACTCGCTTTCGAGCCTTAAGCGGCCCAACTGCGTAGAAGGCCGGACTGACGCCATGTGCCAGAACCGGCCTGGGGCTTGTCAGCAATCCTTGGGAACGAGCGTCCAGACCGGATCCAGTACGTGCAGGCGGCGTTCATTTGTAACAATGAGCCGCTCGCGGTAACCCAACAGTTGAATCTGGAGAACGTCCTCAAATTCCGGCGGCAAGTCGTCGGACGACAGGACCGGCAAGAGCCGTTCCGGCTCGTCTGGATCACTAACCTCCGATGCAGCTGGCGGCACGGGATGTCGGAGAAGATTGGCCAGCACTGAAATCGCATTCATAGGTGCCTCCTTGGCTCAATCGCTCACCGTGCGTAGCAGGTTGTCGGAGGAGGGTTATGTGACCTTTGTCACATGCCTAACAAAATCCCAGTGCCGGGCTCGTCGAGCGACCTATGGGGCCGCACGCCGCGGGCTCAGTATCCTGGGACCAAGCGTTGGTGCGACGTGCGCGCTTCGTCGGGGGGGGCCTTGGCACGTGCCGCGCGCCCACGAGCACTGGCTCTACGCGCTCTGCCTGATTGCGTGGCGGCTGAATGGGCGGGGCGAGCTGAAGCACGTCGGCGGGCGTCGTCTGATTGCGCGGGTCCGCTTGGAGGCGTGAACGCCCTGCTGCCGGTGCATCGCAACCACCCATGCCCGAGATGGGTCAAGCGTCGGTTTGTGATGTCCACCGTATGTCCGGTCTACCCCCCGATGAACAGACATCCCCGGCGACCGTCGGCAGGTCTCAAAAGGCCAGTCGCGTTCGCACCTGCGGAAATCGTCCGTTATTCGATGATTCAGGCAGCCCGAATTCATGGCGGTGTGCAAAATAGCACTCCATCACGTCCATATATTGCGCTAGTGTCTTCCGTGGCCAATGCCTCACGCTAGGAGCCGCAAGTTCATGAAGGTGTGCTTCTGGGGAACGAGGGGATCGATTGCTACGCCCGGACCGGGTACGAACCACTTCGGCGGCAATACCTCCTGCGTCGAGTTGACCACCGCCGACGGCACCCTTTTGATACTTGACTGCGGCACCGGCATGCAGCCGCTGGCCTCCAAGTTGATGGGCCAAGGCAAGAAGGCCATCAACGCGAACATCCTCATCGGACATACGCACTGGGATCACATTCAGGGGTTTCCGTTCTTCAGCCCAGCCTTTGTCAAAGGAAACACCGTCGCGATCTATGGGCCGGAAGGCAGTCACGGCTCGCTGCATCATGTCTTGGCCGGCCAGATGGAGTTCACCTACTTCCCCATCGAGTTAAACCAGTTGCCTGCGGCCATCACCTATCACGACCTGACCGAAGGCATTCACACCATTTGCGGCGCGCGGGTTGCAACGCAATTTCTCAATCACCCGGCCATGACACTGGGCTACCGCGTCGAAGTCGACGGCGTGGCGGTGGTGTATCTGGTGGATCACGAACCGTTCTCGAATGAGCTATGGCACGCTAATGCGGAGCCTGGCCGCATCGAGTCGATCCTGCACGACGGCGACCGCCGCCATGCCAAATTCATGGCCGACGCCGATCTCGTGATTCACGACTCCCAGTACACGCCGGAAGAGTACCCCTCAAAGAAAACCTGGGGGCACAGCAGCTATGACTATGTTGTGCAAATCGCCGCGGCGGCCGGCGTGCGGCGACTCGCATTAACTCACCACGATCCGGGTCATGATGACCATTTCGTGGAGAACATCGAGCGCAAGGC
>JBBQPD010001080.1:0-2305 GCA_038331535.1 Gemmatales bacterium
GCGCTCCCTGACGGTCGCGGCTCGTTGACAGACCGCGTCGTTTCTGCCCAAGCCCCTAGTCCACGGTCAAATAGATGAGCAGGTTGCCGAGGATCTTTCGTGCCGACTCGGGCTTGTAAGCGAGGGCGCGATAGTTGGCGACGCCGGAGCCTGCGGCGACCAGGTCGAACTCCGAGAACAGGACCGCGGGCCGTTTGTTGACCAGCGCGACCAGAACCTTCTGCCCTTCCGGCTTCTCATTACGGCCGCGAAGCTGTTGCCGGGCGGGCAGGGTGAAGCCGACGCCGGTTGACAGGTCGGCGCCGCCCTCGAACTTGCCCTCGGCCAATACCGGATCGACCGACAGCGATTGCAGCGGGCCGAACATGCCCTCCATCTCCTTGCGCGCGGCCTTGGTGAAGGCGGGAGAGCCGGCGTAAGCATCGACCAATACCGTGCCGCCGCCCTGCACGAACTTCTTGAGGGCGGCGCGCTCCGCCTCGGTGAACGTCAGGCCGCTGCGCCCCGTCAGGTGCAGCAGGCGCACTCCTTCCAGCGAGTCCTTGCCCAGCACGACCGGCGCCGCTTCCTTGAAGGCGCGGCCGGTGACGTGCTTGGCCAGCGGTTCCAATTTTTGCCAACAACGCGCGGCGGCTTCCCAATCTTGCGGGTGACCCTCGCTGCCAGAGTGGTGGATGCGCGCCACCGTCAGGCCGCCTTCGCGCGTCTTGGCCGGCGCCGTCGCGGGTAGAATGGAGGTGAACTTGCCTTCCAGCTCGCCCAGGTCGGTGGCGTAGAACAGCAGGTTCATCGCCAGCTGGAAGGCGTCGCTCTCCTCGCGGTTCGCCTGCCAGTCGCCCGACAAATACTCGTCGGAAAGCAGGAAGATGGTGCGCGAGCCGTTGCCGGCGCCGCGCAGCTTGGGCCGTTTCTTCCACTCGTGCTTGATGACGGTGTAGACCGGGTGATCGGCCGCCAGCGCCTCCAGTTTCACGTCGGGGTAGTTCTGCGGCGGATACATGTCCTTGAGCAGCCGCTCCATCGAGGCGGCGAACTCCGGGCTGTGGTCGCTCGGCTCGGCCAGGATCGTGCCGCCGCGCTCGATGTACTCGCGCAGCTTGAGCATCTCCTTCTCGGTGTAGTCCCACTTCTGCGACCCGGAGAGGAACAGAATCGGCGCCTCGATCTCGGCGGCGGTGCCGGCGAGCGAGACGATCTGCCAGTTGACGGGCCGCTCGTACGCTTTCCAGAGGGCTTTGCTCACGTTGGCCAGATCGCGCGGGTTGAGGTTCCAGTCCTGGCCCTTGCCGAACTGCAACTTGTTCACGGCCACGGGAGCGCCGCCGTAGACCAGGAACAGCGTGCAGAAGGCCGTACCGCCCGGCGTGCCGCCCCAGTGGCCCAGGGTGATGGAGCCATCGCGTTGTTGGGCCTGGAGGATGGCGAGCGCCCCGCGCGCGAACCAGTCCTCGCCGCCGATGAGCTTGCGCCCGCTGGCGACGCCGGCGCGCTCGATGCCATACAGGTAGTAGCCGTCCTCCTTGTTTTCCTGCGATTTGCCCAGCCATTCCATGCCGCGGTCGATGGACTTGAGCACCTCGGCCGCGTCGCCGTCGGTGAAGGCGCGCGGGTTAGCCCGGCTGTACGCGGTCTTGCCGTGGTACATGTCGAAGACAAGGAAGAGGCTGGCCAGCCCCGCCGTGGCCATGTTCGCCCTGGAGGCGTCGGTGATATAACCCCAGCCGCCGTCGGCGTTCTGACAGGTGCGGAAGTGTTTGGACAGGGTGGTCCAGAACTTGTCGCCGGGGTCGAAGCCGGCCCGCGCCGCCGCCCACACGCCGAGGACGCCGTACTGCGTACACGAGTTGTCCCAGTCCTGCGATTCCATCTGGTAGCGCCAACCCTCGCGCTTGCCCAGCGCGGCGAGCAGCCAGTCATAGTCGTCTTTCAGCAGGGTTTTGTATCGCTCTTCGTCGGGTACCTTGCGCAGGGCATATTCCCAGACGTTGGCCCTCAAGCCGCGGATGTACGTGTTGTTCGGCTTCTGCTTGGCCAGCCAGTCGAGCGACTTCTTCAGCCCGTCGTCGGCGGCCGGATCGGCGCCGGCGGCGAGGATCGCGAGGGCAGCGAGAGTGGTAACCCCCGCGTCGCCGATCGATCCGTCGGGCGCCTGCATGCTGCGCAGGTAGAAGATGCCGTCGTCGATGGCGGTGCGGATCTTGACGGCCGTCACCGGGAGAGTAAACGGATCGTGGACGCCCGGCGCGGCATTGAACGCCACGGGTCGGTTGGGACGCAGCAGCGCATTCCGTTGCTGCTCCTGACC
>JBBQPD010001081.1:0-2304 GCA_038331535.1 Gemmatales bacterium
ACCTCCCCCCGCTCACGCGGGAGGCTCGCTGACTTTGAAATTATGTGGAAGTGAGAGGGGTGGGAAAAAATGATACCTGCCGACCCGCTGTACCACCTCTCCCATGGCCAGCGCGAATCGGCAGGTATTGGTCGTTCGCTCTCTCTCCCAGAGCAGAACGGAACCTCTAATAGCAAACGTCAGACCAAATCCATTTCTTCCGAACACCAGTCAGCCGATGACAGCCGTTACTCCTTGATATTGTTCCACTTGCATCTCCATGAAGTTAGTAGGTATTTGAGAAAAAACGGATGATCCCAGCAGGTTCGCCCACGATGCGGGCGGAAGTTGCACGGATTATAAGCGTCCGATCCGGGACGGTTTCCCTCGATATCCGAGTGCGGACCGGTCGAATGGTAAAGAGGGGCAAATTGACCCCGACGGAATTTGCTTCTACCATGAAAGCGGGGCCATCCACTCGCCCCGCGAATGAGTCCTCCGCTCCGATGAGGTGTATTGTGTCCGCTCCCTTTCTCTGCTTTCGGTGCGCGTGTCCGCGGGCGGTCGCCGGGTGTTGAGCCGCGACCGCCGCATCGTACGTCCCCAACCCGAACGCCGCACCAGAGAGCGACCTCATGGCCACCGATTTCCGCCTGAAAGAAACCCTGCCCGAAATTACCGAAGCGGTTGTTGCCTCCTATCACGAAGCGCCGCGGACGACGCACCTCGGCCATAAGCCGTTGCCCAGCCGCGAGGCCGTGGGCGAGATCTTGTGCGACTTGCTCGATCTCCTCTATCCCGGCTACTGGCGGCGGCAGAACCTACACCTGGGCAATATCGAGTACCACGCCGGCGCCCTCATCGACGGCCTGCACGACAAGTTGACCATCCAGGTCGCCCGCGCCATGCACCACGAATACGACCTGACCCATCCAGACGAGGCGCCGATCGACCTCGAAGGGATGGCCCAGCAGCGAACCGTCGAGCTGCTGCGCAAGCTGCCGGACTTTCGCGCTTTGTTGGAGAAGGACGTGCAGGCCGCCTTCGAGGGCGATCCCGCGGCCAAGAGCCATCACGAGATCATCTTCTGCTACCCCGGCCTGGAAGCGGTCTCGGTGTACCGCATTGCCCACGAGCTGCTGCTCCTCGGCGTGCCGCTGATCCCGCGCATGATGGCCGAACACGCCCACTCGCGCACCGGTATCGACATTCATCCGGGAGCGCGCATCGGGCCGGGCTTCTTCATCGACCACGGCACCGGCGTCGTCATCGGCGAGACCTGCGACATCGGCACGAACGTCAAGCTCTATCAGGGCGTGACGCTGGGGGCGCTGTCGTTCCCGCGCGACGCCAACGGCAACATCATCCGCGGCATGAAACGCCATCCGACGCTGGAAGACGAGGTCGTCGTCTACGCCAACGCCACGATCCTCGGCGGCGACACGGTCATCGGCAAAAACGCGGTCATCGGCTCCAACGTCTGGCTGACGCAGAGCGTGGCGCCGTCAACCGTGGTGACGCTGGAGAAGCCGTCGCTGCGCATGAGGGGGCCGCAGTCGATGGACTTCGTGGCGAACTACCAGATTTGAGAGGTGTTGCCGCTTGCGGCTTAGCGGGAGAGGACCGCTAAGCCGCAAGCGGCGTCCAAATGCACACCGAACTCCTCGCCGTCGATCCCTTCTCGCCTGAACCCGAGCGCATCGCGCGGGCCGCGGAGGTGCTGCGCCGCGGCGGCCTCGTCGCCTTTCCGACCGAGACGGTCTACGGCCTCGGCGCCAACGCCCTCGATCCGAACGCCGTCGCCGGCATCTTCCACGCCAAGGGCCGGCCTGCCAACAACCCCGTTATCGTCCACGTCGCCGAGGCGCGCGACGTGCTCCGGGTCGTTGCCGATTGGCCCGAAATCGCCGAACGCCTGGCCCAACGCTTCTGGCCAGGCCCGCTGACGCTAGTGCTGCCGAAGCGCGCGGGTGTGCCGGACGTGGTGACGGCAGGCGGACCGACTGTCGCCGTGCGCGTGCCGGCGCATCCGGTGGCGCTGGCGCTGCTTCGCGCCGTCGGCGTCCCCATCGCGGCGCCCAGCGCCAACCGCTCGACGCAGCTATCTCCAACCAGGGCCGAACACGTGCAGCGCGGACTCGACGGCCTGATTGACCTGATCCTCGACGGCGGACCGACGACAGGCGGGCTGGAATCGACGGTGCTCGACGTGACCACTACGCCGCCACGATTGCTGCGACCGGGTTGATCGCGCTCGCAGAGCTGGAGGCGGTGATCGGTCCTGTCGCGCGGAGTACCGAGTACCGAGTACTGAGTACTGAGTCC
>JBBQPD010001082.1:0-2293 GCA_038331535.1 Gemmatales bacterium
CCCTTCGAACCTGCCGGAGACCAACCACAGGCCATCGCCGCCTTGGACCGGGGCCTCCGCGAGGGTCGTAAAGACCAGGTTTTGATGGGTGTTACGGGCTCAGGCAAAACGTTCACGATGGCGAACCTTATCCAGCGGCAACAACGTCCTGCCCTGGTCCTGTCGCACAACAAAACGCTAGCGGCGCAGCTCTATTCCGAGTTCAAGGAGTTTTTCCCGCACAACGCCGTGCAATATTTCGTCAGTTACTACGACTATTACCAGCCCGAGGCGTACATCCCGCAGCGCGACATCTACATCGAAAAAGACTCCGCGATCAATGAAAACATCGACCGTCTGCGCCTCGCCGCCACCGGCGCCCTCGTCAGCCGCCAGGACGTGATTGTCGTCGCCAGCGTGTCGTGCATCTACGGCCTCGGTTCGCCCAGCGACTACAAGCGCATGATGATCCACCTCCCCAAAGGGGCGACCATCGGCCGCGAGCAGTTGCTCTACAAGCTCGTCGATATCCAGTACGAGCGCAACGACATCGCCTTCACGCGCGGCAAGTTCCGCGTGCGCGGCGACGTGATCGAGGTCTGGCCGGCCTACGAAGAGTTCGGCCTGCGCATCGAATTGTTCGGCGACGAAATCGACGGCGTCGCCGTCATCAACCCGACCAGCGGCGAAACGCTGCGCCAGCTCGACGAGTTGTACATCTACCCGGCCAAGCACTTCGTCACGCCGGAGGACCGCACCAAACTGGCCGTCGAAGGCATTCGCAAGGAGTTGGAAGAGCGCCTGGAAGTCTTCAAACGTGAAGGCAAATTGCTGGAAAAACAGCGGATCGAAGCGCGCACGCGCTTCGACCTGGAGATGCTGCTAGAAGTCGGCCACTGTCCCGGCGTCGAGAATTACGCCCGCTGGTTCAGCGGCCGCAAACCGGGCGAGCCGCCGTACACGCTGATCGATTTCTTCCCCGAAGACTTCTTGATGGTCGTGGACGAGTCGCACGTCACGCTGCCGCAGGTGCGCGGCATGTTCGCCGGCGACCATAGCCGCAAGCTGACACTGGTCGAACACGGCTTTCGCCTGCCCAGCGCCCTCGACAATCGGCCGCTGCGCTTCGACGAATGGGAGAAGCGCGTCAAGCAGGTGCTGTTCATGTCGGCGACGCCGGCCGCTTACGAGATCGAGCGCTGCGGCGGCGAAGTGGTCGAACAGGTCATCCGGCCGACGGGGCTGGTCGATCCCGTCATCCACGTCAAGGCGGCGCGCGGCCAGGTGCCGGACCTGATCGTCGAGATCAAGAAGCGAGCCGAGCGCAAGGAGCGCACCCTGGTGACGGCGCTGACCAAACGGCTGGCGGAAGACCTGAGCGGCTACCTCGGCGAGGCCGGGCTGCGCTGCAAATGGCTGCACTCCGAACTGAACGCCATCGAGCGCGTGCAGGTGCTGCGCGAGCTGCGCGAGGGAGCGTTCGACGTGCTGGTCGGCGTCAACCTGCTGCGCGAGGGGCTGGATTTACCGGAAGTGTCGCTCGTCGCCATTCTCGACGCGGATAAAGAGGGATTTTTGCGCTCCGAAACGTCGCTGATCCAGACCATCGGCCGGGCGGCGCGCAACGTCAACGCGGAAGTGATCCTCTACGCCGACCGCGTGACCGATTCCATGGCGCGAGCCATCGGCGAAACGTCGCGCCGCCGCGAAGTGCAGTTGCGCTACAACGCCGAGCACGGTATCACGCCGGAGACGGTGAAGTCGGCGATCAACATGGGCATCGAGGACGAGGTCGCGGCGCACAAGCTGGCGGCGGAAGCGGCGGGCAAGGAAGACTACGTCACGGAAGAATACCTGGAGGAGCTGCACGGCGAGATGCTGGCGGCGGCGGCAAACCTGCAATTCGAGCGCGCCGGCGAAATACGCGACCGTATCGCCAAGCTCAAGGGCGAGCCGACGATGGCGCCGCAGGGGAAGAAAACACGCGGGCGGCGCAAACGCTGACGGATTTCCGCTTGCGGCTTAGCGGGAGAGCGCCGCTAAGCCGCAAGCGGAAAACTACTTCTTGCTCAGGTCTTTGAACGTAATGTCCTTGAAGGTCACTTCCATCTTTGGCCCGGAGTGAATCTGGAACGCGATGATCCCCTCCGCCGGCAGATTGTCGATGTCGGCGTCGACGGTCGTCGTGCCGTTCAGCTTGATCGTGACGTGCTTGCCGACGGCCTTGATGGAGTAGTCGTTGAACTCGCCGGGTTTCAACACTTTCTTGACCACCTCCGGGTCGGCGGCCTTCAGGCTGCTGTGTTCGCCTTCT
>JBBQPD010001083.1:0-2288 GCA_038331535.1 Gemmatales bacterium
ACGAAGGTTTCCAGTGGAACGCTCGGCGAGGCGTTGGCCCTGACCGACGCGCAAGTGCGAAAGGATCTGGCATCGCTGGGCAACCTCGGCCATCCCGGCATCGGATACGCGATTGCGGAGTTGGCGGCGGCGATTCGGCGCGTGCTCGGTATCGACCGCGCGTGGTCCGTCGCCCTGGTCGGCGTCGGCAACCTCGCACGGGCGCTGCTCCGTTACCACGGTTTCCTCGAACGCGGCTTTCGCATCGTCGCTCTCTTCGACGCCGACCCGACGAAAATCGGCGGGCACATCGACTCCCTCGAAATACATTCCCCCGACCGGATGCCGGAAGTGATCGCCGCGACGGGCGCCCAACTCGGCGTGTTGACCGTGCCGTCCGAGTCGGCGCAAACGGTGGCCGACGCGCTGCTGGCTGCCGGCATACGCGGCTTGCTGAACTTCGCCCCCGGTGTCCTGCGCGTGCCGGCAGGAGTCAGCCTAGTGTCCGTCGATCTCACCGTGCAACTCGAACAATTGGCGTTTTTGGTGCAGTTGACCGGCGGCGAATGAAGCAGCTGTATCCGGTCTTGCGCTCTTCAATCTGAAAGGCCAGTTGATCCAGCCCAGGGCAACGCTCTGGGGATTCGAGGGACGGGGGATGCTGAGGCTGACACGGGTTCGTCAGCCTCGAGAGCGTTGCTGTAGAGCGGCAGGCCGGTTTAGCCCAAATCAATAGCAGCTCTATACAGTTATCATGGGTTGCGCCTCCGCTCGACCCACCCGACGAATCGTCTCCTTCTCATCGCCCCCTCACGACTGTCGCGGTATTACAGGAAGAAGTGTGCGGCGGTAATCTTCCCGATTCCGCCACTACGACTCTTAGAGGCACACGATGGTTCCGGATGAGAAACGGGATCGTGAAGAGCTCCTGACACTCGCACGTTCGGGAGACGACGCCAGCGCCTTCGGCAGCTTGCTCGAACAGTATCGGGCCTACCTCACGCTGTTGGCCCGAGTGCAGATCGGGCGGCGTCTCCAGGGCAAGGTTGATCCCGCCGACCTCGTGCAGGAAGCGTTCCTTGAGGCTGCCGGCCATTTCGCCCAGTTTCGCGGTGAATCCGAGCCGGAGTTCGCCGCCTGGCTGCGACAGATTCTCGTGACCTGTCTCGCCCACCTGGTGCGCCGCTATTTCGGAACCCAGGCGCGGGACATTCGACTCGAACGCATGTTGGAAGACGAGCTGGATCAGTCGTCGCGAGCTATCGATCGGGGCCTGATAGCGGAGCAGAGTTCCCCCAGCCAGCGCGCCAGCCGTCGCGAACAGTCCGTCCTGCTGGCCGACGCCCTGGAGCGCCTGCCGGCCGATTACCGCGAAGTCATCATCCTGAGGCACCTCGAAGGGCTGACGTTTCCTGAGGTCGCCACTCGCATGGGACGAAGCGTGGACAGCGTCGAAAAACTTTGGGTCCGTGCGCTGCCGCGGTTGCGGCGGGCGCTGGGAGCAGGTTCATGAATGAGCGCGACGAGTCCCGCCACCCCGGCACCGACGGAGAGGCCGCGGAAGACCCCCGCTTGCTGGATGCCGTGCGCGAATATCAAACCGCGCTCGACGACGGTTGCCGGCCGAATCGCGCGGACTTTGTCGCTCGCTTCCCCGACATCGCCGCCGAGCTGGACGAGTGCCTGGACGGGCTTGAGTTCTTGCACTCGGCCGCGCCGCGCCTGCAACCGCAGGAACCATTAGCCGCTCCGGTACAGGCGGACGGCACCATCGGCGACTTCCATCTCTTGCACGAGATCGGTCGCGGCGGCATGGGCGTCGTCTACGAAGCCGTGCAGATATCGCTCGGCCGGCGCGTCGCCCTCAAGGTGTTGCCTTTCGCCGCCACTCTCGACGCCCGCCAGCTGCAGCGTTTCGAGAACGAGGCTCGCGCCGTCGCCCATCTGCACCACACCAATATCGTTCCCGTCTTCGCCGTAGGCTGCGAACGCAGCGTCCATTATTACGCCATGCAGCTCATGGCCGGCCGAACGCTTGCGGCCGTCATCGACGCGCGCCGCCGCACGTCCAAACCGGCCGCTCCGGATGCCGAAACGCGCGCCCGCGCTGGTTCGGCGACCCAGGAACAGGTCGAGAGCAAACGGTTCTTTCATCTCGCGGCCAACCTCGGCGTCCAGGCCGCGGAGGCGCTCGAATACGCTCACCAGATGGGCGTCGTTCACCGCGACGTCAAGCCCGCCAACCTGCTGCTCGACGGCCGCGGCAACCTGTGGGTCACCGACTTCGGCCTGGCCCGCGTGCAGTCGTC
>JBBQPD010001084.1:0-2288 GCA_038331535.1 Gemmatales bacterium
CCTGTGGGCGGCGAACGGCCGCGAGTTGCTGTTCTTCAGGACGAACCGGCGGCAGAACGTCATGGAGGTCGCGGCGGCGGATGCCGCAACGGGCACCTGCCGGGTCGTGCTGCGCGAAGAGTGGCCGACCGGCTGGGTCAACTCGGAGCCGCGTATGGTGTTTCTCGCCGACGGCCGGCGGTTCGTGTGGGAATCGCAGCGCAACGGCTGGAACAACTTCTATCTCTACGATCTGTCGGGCACGCTGATCGCGCCGATCACCAGCGCGACGACCTTCGAGGCGGCAGCGCTGGTGAAAATCAACGAACAGACACGAACGGCGTTCTACACCGCGCGCGACGGCGACAACCCGTTGAAGCTGCAGCTGCACCGCGTGGGGCTGGACGGCACGGCCGATCGACGGCTCACGGATCCGGCATTTCACCACACGATCGGCGGGTGCATTCCCAACCTCGGGTCGCGGCCCGAGCAGCCGGCTGTGTCGGCGCCGTGCAGCATCTCACCCGACGACAAATATGTCGTCGACGTCTATCAAACGCACGATACGCCGCCGGCCACGCGGCTCATCGAGGTGGCAAGCGGCAAGACTGTCGTGGACCTGGCGAAAAGCGACGCGACGAAGTTTGCGGAGCTCGGGCTGAAGAAGGCCGAGATGTTCACCTACACCGCGGCCGACGGCAAGACGGCGCTGCGCGGGCTCGTGCAGTTTCCGTCGACGTTCGATCCCTCGAAAAAGTACCCGGCGCTCGTCAGCGCGTACGGCGGGCCCGAGTTCGCGAGCCTCACGGCGCGTGAGACGTTCGTGACGCCAAGTTCGCTCACCGAATTCGGGTTCCTCATCCTGAACCTCGATTCGCGGGGCGTGCCCGGTCTCGGCAAACGGATCCTGGATTCGCTCTACCAGAAGTTCGGTCAGGCAGAAATGGACGACATGGCGGAGGGCGTCAAAGCGTTGTGGAGCCGGCCGTATTTCGACAAGGCGCGTGTGGGGATCTTTGGCACCTCGTACGGCGGCTACTCGGCCCTGATGGAGCTGCTCCGGCATCCCGACATCTTCGCAGCCGCATCCGCTTCGTCCGCCCCGACCGACTGGCGGAATTACGACACCATCTATACCGAGCGCTACATGTGGATGCCTCAGGAGAACAAGGACGGGTACGACGCCGGCAGCGCGATGACGTACGCGAAGAACCTCACAGGCCGGCTGCTGCTCTACTATGGAACGGCGGACAACAACGTCCACCCGTCCAATTCGCTGCAGCTCATTCAGGCGCTGCAATCCGCCGGAAAGAGCTTCGATCTGCAGGTCGGCCCCGACCGTGGACACAGCGCCGTGAATCAGGACCGGATGATGGAGTTCTTCATAGACACGTTGAAGCCCAGAGAGTTGGCGAATTGGTGAATTGGTGAGTGGCGTCCAGCCTCAGCCGGACATGGAGGTCGCTCATCGCATCAGCGCGTGGACTCCCGCGCGGCCACCGGCTACACTGAACCGAATCGATGGCAAACCGCTGGCGTGACTGGTTCGCACAGGCCGAAAAAGATCTGGAGCACGCCAAGGCGGCGCAAGAGGACGGCTCGCACGAATGGGCCTGTTTCGCCGGGCAGCAATCGGCCGAAAAAGCCGTCAAAGCGCTGCACCTGAAACAGGGCCAGGAGGCGTGGGGGCATGTGATTGCTCGGCTTCTGGCGGAACTGCCGCCGTCGCTGGGCGCGGTGGAACTGATCGATCAGGGTAAAGTTCTCGACAACTTTTACGTCGCGACGCGGTACGCAAACGGACATCCGGAAGGCGCCCCGTTCGAACACTACGGCGCGCTCCAGAGCGAGCAGGCGATCCGACATGCCGGTGAGATCCTTGAATTCGTCCGTGCTCGTCTGGCCTGATCGCCAGCATGTCGACCAGGCAGTGCGGGCGTGGGCCGCGCCCATTGCGCGCCAGCGCGGCGACGTGCGGCGGATTGGCTACTTCGGATCGTACGCCCGCGGCGACTGGGGCGTCGGCAGCGATCTGGACCTGATTGCCGTGGTGGAACGTGCCGACGCACCGTTCGAACGCCGGGCGCTCGCCTGGCCGATCGAAGCGCTGCCGGTTCCTGCCGAGATCCTCGTGTACACCGACGCTGAGTGGCAATTGCTCCTTGCTCGCGGCGATCGCTTCGCCGCCGTGTTGACGCACGAAGTCCTCTGGATCTGGCGTTGGGACAAATCCGGAGTCGGAGGAGGCGAGGCGCAACGGCACTGACTTTCCAACGTCGCTGACGCTCGGCTAAAGCCTTAGCGCTACG
>JBBQPD010001085.1:0-2282 GCA_038331535.1 Gemmatales bacterium
CAATGCATGGTCGATCACATCGCGCAACGGGACTTGATGACGTCGTAGTTCGATGCGGCCTCGGCCGACGCGAGAAACATCCAGCAGGTCTTCGACCAGACGGGAAAGTTGGGACACCTGTCGCCGCATGACATCGATATGCCGGTCGCGCTGGTCCACCGTGACATTGGGATGACGCAGTATCTCCAGCGAGGTCGATAAAGGCGACAGCGGGTTACGCAACTCGTGAGCCAGCATCGCCAGAAACTCATCCTTGCGCCGATGCTCCTCGCGGAGTTCCGCATTGAGCTTGGCGTGTTCGGAGCGTGCCGCTTCGAGGGCAGAGGACAAGGCGTTGGCACGGTTCGCAGTCTCTCTGGCGTCAAGGGCTTCGGCGCTCGCCAATGCAATCTGATGTTCCGACTTGAGCAGCCCTGCCAGAAGCGGCATTGCGCTGGCGAGGATGGCCAACTCGTTTTCGCGCGGCTCGCCGCCGAGAAGCACGGCGACGACCTCGGCGCTCGAAATCGCCTTGGCCGAGCGCACGCTGCCGACCGGCAACTCCACCAGCCGCTTCGTCTCCCTGCCTGCTAAACAGTCGGCAAGGAAAGTCCACCATGCGCTGTCCCCGCGCAGGGTTTGCGTGAATCCGGGAGCGGGAACCAAGACCCCCAGCTGGGGATCTGGAAGGAACAGGAGCAGTTCTTCAGCTCCCAAGCGCGCCGCCAAGTCGCATGCGGCCTGGACTCGCGTGGAACGATTGCTCAGGCACGCGATGAGTTCGAGTGTGGCCGCCCGGCCACGAACTCCTATTCCGGGAGTACGCACACCACCGCAGTGCAGTTGTGAAAGCCTCCGAACTGCCCCTCCGCTCTTGCAATCTGCCCGTAGGTGTTGCAGCCCATGAAGCTCGCCGGCTCGAGGAGGGACGCACAGGCCTGAAGTTCTTCGTCAAAAGACTGGCCAAGACGCAAGCGTGTGGCTACGCAGTCGAATACGAGGGCAGCGGCGGGCCGCCGTCCTTCAAGGGCCTCCAGCGCTGCGCGCGTCGCCTGCTCAGCGGCGAGCACGGTCGCAGCTTTATTGGTTTCCATGATGTAGACGATGGACCCGGTGGGCACGGCGGCGGCGCAGGAAATCGAGCCATCGGGGTTCACCCCCAGAGGTACGCGAAGCCGATAGTCGCTACCGCTTTTAATGCCAATGACGTTATGAAGAAAGAAGGGCAACGGCGCGGCCAGATCAAGCATCTGTCCAGTGGCCTTGGCGTGATCCTCGAAAGCGGTGAGCGCGGGAGCGCCGTTCAATCCGATCAAGCGCATTCCGTCAGCTTCCGTAACACGATAGCCGGAACCGGTCGGGCCCCAGCCGTGCGAAACGCCGATCCCGACCGGCTGCGTAGAGAGCATCTCGAGTGCTACTACAGCGTCGCTGAGAGCTTCGGTGCCCGCGAAGACGTGGGTTTTGTGAAAGCGCCCGTCGTCCCCCGCTCCGCCGCCGAAGAAGCGGTAGTTTCCCCCACTGGCGACGGAGAGACGTTCGACGACAGCGTCGGTGTGGCCCGCCAGCGCGTCGCACATTACCAGCGCGGCGCGATACGGCATGGGACCTCCGGCGAGCCCTCGAAACTCCTTGAGGGCCTCGTCGGCGGCAGCCGCCGGATCCTGGCTCAAGCGGCGGCCCGCACCCACTGCGAACTGCATCGTCGAAGAACGCAACGCAAGTACCGAGACATAGCCTTCTCCGCGGCTGGTACTGGTGAACTCGCCCGCGGAGGAGGATCCGACGATGACTCGGGTTCCGCACTCGACAGCGAGCGCTTCGAGCAGGGCGCCATAGTCATGTTGAGCCGAGGCGAACACGATAACCGCATCAGGTTTCGCGCCTTTGAAGTGTTGACGGATCGCGGCGCCGAGTTCCGTACCCGCAATTTCACTGTCAGTTTGACCGGTGATGGCCGTCATCGTCTCAGTCATGACTCTCCTTTGGATCCGACTGGTCGCGTCGAAAGAGTCTATTCTGCCGCCGGCTTGTGACGCACGGGGCGCTGGCGATTCGCTAAAAACTTCTCAAGAACACGCCGCTCGGGAGACATCCGGGGTGCGACTTTTCGCACTGGCGGTTAGCGCGTAAGCCCAGCGCCCAGCGGTAGTCCGAGAACTACTGCTCTTGGCCGCGAGCTGGCTGCCACGGTGCGGAAATTTACGACCAACTTTGTTCTTCCCACAAACTTTATTTTCGCGATCAAACCACGCTGACCGCCCGATCCTCACTCGACGGTCACGCTCTTCGCCAGGTTCCTC
>JBBQPD010001086.1:0-2280 GCA_038331535.1 Gemmatales bacterium
TCCGCCGGCAACTCCAAACCGTGCGTGCCGACATGCTGCAGCGCATCGCGGGAACGCTGGTGGCCGCGACCTCCGAGGCCATGCGCACGCTGTTGGAACTGATGAAGCCCGCGGTAGCGGCGAACACCCGGCTCGGCGCCTCACGCACCGTCATGGAGAACGCCATGAAGCTGGGCGAGTTCACCGAGATCGAACAGCGATTGGCGGCCCTGGAACAATTGCAAGCCCAAGAGGAAGCGCGCTGACCGTAGCCGTAACGGAGGTGCAAGATGCGGATCAAGTCCAAGCTGATTAAAGTGGAACAACGTCTCGGCGTGGCGGACTGCCCGCACTGCGGCCGGCCGGTGCTGCCGCGCTCGGGCAGCGACGAGATGGGGTGCTTTACGGACGAGGAGCGTCACCAGGCCATCTGCAACATCTTCCAGCGCTTCTGCACGCACGAACAAATCCTCCACCTACTCACTGAGTGCGCGCCGGCCCTGCGCGTCGAAATTGCCGACGTGTACCCGCTTTCATCAGTGGAGCAGGAGGTAGTCGACCTTACCATGGGCGAGCAGGCGACAGAGCCGACCGACTGGAGCGCCACCCGCTGAACCGTCGCCAGAGGCTGGCTCGAATAGAGATGAGTTTCGTCCGCACGTTCGCGACCTGAGACGGTCTGCCGCCACGCTCGGCCGGCGAGCGGGCGCGAGAAGTCTGCGACGCCTTCGCTAGTGACCCAAGTGCCGTCCCGACCGAGATTGACATCCCCGCCGTGTTAGCATCCCTCGGCGGTCCCGGGGCCAATCAGGCGGCCGAGGAGTTTCTGGAGGAATGCGTGCGGCTGGAGTGCGAGGCCGCGATTGATGTCGAGATCCAAAACGAGCTGCGCCGGCTCGGCAAGGAAGGCGAGAAGGTTCTTGAGGCATTCTGGCGTTCAGAAATTCATTGACGATCGAAATGAGGAGCAGTTGGTGTTGGCACCACCAAATTCTGACGAAGGATCGCGCGATGACATTCCTGCGACGTCTCGCACAGTTGGAGCGGCTCCGACTACCCCCACCGCCCATTGATCGCCCGAGCCTCGAACGCCAATATCGGATCCTGAAGCGCTGGGTGCAACTGGCTCACGCCGCGCTTCCGCTCGTGCCGGAGGAACAGCTTAGCGGTATGCGCGAAGCACTCGGACAACTCGGAGAACATCTGCGCGGCCCGTACGACACCTGGCTGCAGGACTTGCGCGACGGTTGGTGCCGGCTGCCCCAACTGGCACCCGCGGCCATGAAGGACTTGTTGCTAGCCTGGCTGTCGCCGGAGGCCGACGGCGGCACGGTCTGCGCAGCGTGCGGGTTGGAGTTCCCGCGACGCCGGCCGCCGCCGCTGAGCGCCTGGAAGTTGCTGCCGGGGCGACGACCTTTCGAGGGTACGCCGCCGTGGTACGATCTGCCGGAGTTCTTCAGGTTCTGCTCGCATTGCGGCGTGTCCAGTTTCGAGGCGGACTGGCCCCACCTAGTCCCGCAGCACGACTACGCCTGAAAGCGCCTCGATGGCTTCGTCGGCGTCGCGGACGGCAAGCCCAGGTAAGGCTGCTGCCATGAGCCGGTCCGTCTCGGCGCCGAAGAATTGACACGAATTGCTGCCATTTTGACGTTTTCGGTATGGACAGGGCCCAGGTTCTTCTTGAGGAAGAAGTAGACGAAGATCGGCTTGTTTTCCTGTTTAGCGCGGGTGACGGCCTTGTCCCCATTGGTCAACCACTCGATTTTGTCCCAGGGCTGGCCCGTCGCGTCCAGGGCGATGAGACACTTGACCGTCTCGACGGCTTTCTTCTGGTCCCAGTCCGGGCGTTTGGGCGGTTCCTCGCCGAGGGCGAAAGCCGGGCAGAGCACGGCAATGCCCGCCAGCGCCCAGAGCGTTCTTGGTTTCATGAGCGTTCGTCTCCTAGTTTCTGGTGTCGAATCCACGGTATGCTGTATCACATACGCGGCACCGGGGACGACGGATTCAACGCGGTCGCTGCACGCAAGACCGGCAAGCTGTTGGTTCGATCCGTGTGGTCACTTCTCGAGCGAGATCACTCGCTTCACCGGCTCCGCGCTCTGGACGAACGGTTCGACGGCGCTACCGTACTGGTAGGCAACGACTGTGATCGTGAGCGGAAAAGTGGCTCTTTGCGGAATTTCGGTCAGTTTCAACACGTCGCCTTCGATCACCGCCGGCCCGCTCTCCACGTAGTAGCGCACCGGCAGCGTGGCATCGCTCGTCGCTTGCAGCTTCAAAGGCGGACTGCCCGCCCGCAGG
>JBBQPD010001087.1:0-2266 GCA_038331535.1 Gemmatales bacterium
TGGATCGTTTCGATCCGCAACTCTTTTCGATCTCGCCGCGTGAGGCGAGCCGGATGGATCCGCAGCAGCGACTCCTCCTCGAAGTGGCCTGGGAGACGTTCGAGCAAGCCGGGCTGACTCCGGAGCGTATGGCCGGCAGCCGCACCGGCGTGTTCATCGGCATCGGCGGCACCGACTACTCCCACCTGTCGCGCGGCCACACCGACCACCTGCGCCACATCGACGCCTACTGCGGCACCGGCAACGCCCTGAGCATCGCCTCGAACCGCATCTCCTACGTCTTCGACCTGCGCGGGCCGAGCCTGTCGGTCGATACCGCCTGCTCCTCCTCGCTGGTCGCGTTGCACTACGCCGCCCAGAGCTTGCGCAACCGCGAGTGCGACTACGCCCTCGTCGGCGGCGTGAACATGATCCTGTCGCCGGAAGTGACGCTGGCGTTTTCCAAGGCGCGCATGCTCGCGCCCGACGGCCGTTGCAAGCCGTTCGACGCCGCGGCCAACGGCTATGTTCGCGGCGAGGGCTGCGGCCTGATCCTGCTCCGCCGCCTCGACGACGCCGGCCGCGACGGCAACGCCGTTCACGCCGTCATTCGCGCGACCGCCGTCAACCAAGACGGACGCACCTCCGGCATCACCGCGCCGAGCGGCCCCGCGCAGCAGCTTTGTCTCAGCCAGGCGCTCGACCAGGCGGGTCTGACGACGGACGATTACGACTACATCGAGGCCCACGGCACCGGCACGCCGCTGGGCGACCCGATCGAGTTCCGGGCGCTGCAAGGCGCCATGGCCAGCCGCGGCGCCGATACCGGCCCCTGCTTCGTGGGATCGGTCAAGGCGAACATCGGCCACCTGGAGACAGCGTCGGGCATCGCCAGCGTCATCAAGGTCGCGCTGATGATGAAGCACGGCCTGATCCCGCCGCAGAAGAACTTTCAGGCGCTCAACCCGCACATTCCCGACGAGGGCCGGCCGTTCGCCATCGCGCTGGAGCCGACCCCCTGGCCGCGCGCCGGTCGTGTGCCGCGCGCCGGCGTCAGCGGCTTCGGCTTCGGCGGCACGAATGCCCATGTCGTTCTTGAAGGGCCGCAGCACGTCCAGACCGGGGTGACAGAGCCGGTCGAACCGAAGCTCCTCGAAGTGCGCCGCAACGGGCACAGCGGGCATCACGCGCATGTGGACTCGGACCGGCCATTGCATCTTCTCCTCTTGTCGGCACAGACGGAGGACTCGTTGCGGCAACTGGCCGGGCGCTACGCGGATCATCTGGAAGCGCACCCCGAACTCGACCTGGCCGACGTCTGCCACGCGGCGGCGTCGGGCCGGGCGCACCTCGCGCACCGGCTCGGCATGGTGGTCGATCGGGAACAGCGCGCCACGGTCGTGCAGTCGCTCCGCGATTATGCCCTGAAGGGCGAAGGCGCCGGCGTCGAAGTGCGTCAGGTCAAGCCGGGCGCCCGGCCGCGCGTCGCCTTCCTGTTCACCGGCCAAGGCGCGCAGTACGCGGGCATGGCCCGCCGCCTCTATGAATCGCAGCCGGTGTTTCGCCGCATCCTGGACGAATGCGCCGAGTTGCTGCGGCCGCACATGGACCGGCCATTGCTGGAAGTCATCTTTCCGCAGCCCGGCCAGCCGGCGCTGATCGATCAGACCGCGTACACTCAGCCCGCGCTCTTCGCCGTGGAGTACGCCCTATCCCGGCTGTGGATCTCCTGGGGCGTGCTGCCGCAGGCGTTGCTCGGCCACAGTGTCGGCGAGTACGCCGCGGCGTGTCTGGCCGGCGTCTTCTCGCTGGAAGACGGCCTGCGCCTCATCGCCCAGCGCGGTCGGTTGATGCAATCGCTGCCGGCTGGCGGCGCGATGGCCGCGATCCTGGCCCCGGCCGAGCGCGTCTTCCCACTGGTGCAACAAGCGGGTGATGACCTGGCCGTCGCCGCCTTCAACGGGCCGGAATCGGTCGTCCTTTCCGGCCGCGCGGAGGCGGTCGAGGCCGCCGTGCTGCGGCTGGAAGGTGAAGGAGTTACCTGCCACCGACTCACCGTCTCGCACGCCTTCCATTCGGCGCTGCTCAACCCGGTGCTCGACGAGTTCGAGTCGGTGGCCGAGGCCGTTTCTTCTCAAGCTCCGCGCATCCCGCTCGTCTCCAACCTGACGGGTCGGTTGTTCGCCGAGGGAGAGAAGCCCGAGGGTCCGTACTGGCGTCGCCACAGCCGCGAGGCCGTGCGCTTCCAGGATGGCATGACGAGTCTAGCCGAACAGGGAATCGACGT
>JBBQPD010001088.1:0-2266 GCA_038331535.1 Gemmatales bacterium
GCTTCGACTATCGAACTCAGGTCATGCAGGCGTCGACAATGTCGGTCGAGCCTTGAACGAATTGCGCGGAGACCGCAATCGAGCGGATTACGAGTTGAGGAACCCGGTTGACCACAATCTCGCTCTCGATGCCGTGGCGGCCGCAGCCGCGATCATTGATTTGTTGGAAGAGGTCGAAACCACGCCGCACGTCCTCGCGCAAATTACTGCAACGATGCGAATCTACGAACGCGACGTACTGCGTGAAGTAACGTGGCGACCGTGACTGCCAAAGCCTACCGCGTCGGCTTCGCACATTCGCCGACCCCAAGCACCAGCTGCGCCGGCTGCCCCAGCGCTCGATACAGCCGGAACTGGGCGCGGTTCGAGTCGCCGAGCGCCCCGAAATAATCGGCATATGCCTGGGCGAGTGCCTGCGTCGCGGCGACGACCTCCTGCGGGCGGACCACAAGCAGGCTGAGGTTGCCGGAACGCTTTGTCTGGCCCAGCCCTTCGAAGCTCTTGTCCGCCGTCTCGATGGCTTCCTTCAAAGCGAGTTCGGCCAGTTTTAGCCGCTCCGCCCCCGATTGTGCCTGGGCGTGAGCCTGGGCCACCTCCGCGGCGACCCGGTCCTGCGTGCGGAAAGACTCCAGCAGGGCGCGGCGGTGCTCGGCCTTCTGCTCATCGACGCGGGCCTTGTTGCCGAAGCCGAGGTTCTGCATCTCCCAGACGAGCTGGACGTCCAGGTCCATGCGGGCGCCGAAGTTGCCTGCAAAGCCGTTCGGCCCGCCGCCGAACACGCCGACGCCAAAGGTGCCGGTGGGGTTCGTCGAGGCGCCGCGCAGCAACACACTCGGCACCAGGGGCCGGAAGCGCTCCTGTCGCAGTCGTTCCAGCGCTGCTTGCACGAGCGCTTGTTGGGCCGCGAGTTCCGGCCGGCTTGTCAGGCCGACGGGGATCAGCTCATCGACCGTGTGCTTGGGGTCGATCAGAGTGACTTGTAAGTGCGGAGGCTCGGCTGGTTCGACCAGAGAGGCCGGGTCGAGGCGGAGCACGCGGTTGAGATCGGCGCTGGCGGTGTGCCAGCGTTCGCGCGCCGACTGGACGACCTGCTGCCGGCGATAAAACTCGGTGCGGGCGCGCGACGCCTCAAAGGCAGGAGCCAAGTCGATGACCGGCTGCTGCTCGGTGCGGCGAACGAGGTCGGCGGCGCGGCGCGCAGCATCCTCGGCGCCGGCCAGCTCGCCGCGCGCTTGCTGGACATTGAAATACGCCTCGGCCACGGCGAGCAGGCTGTCGTTGGACGCCGCCTGAACCTCGGCCGCGCGGGCGGCCACCACTTGCCGTGCTGCCAGCGGGGCGAAAAGAGCATCGGTCACGGCGAAGACGGCACTGGGGCCGGCGCCGAGCATCATGGCACTCTTGCTTACGTCGGTAACGTTGCCGGGATTGTCCTGTATCCGCCCGTCGTGGCGGAAATAATCGGCGCCGCCGAGGAGCGTCGGCAGCCAGTACACATTGGCGCGGTCGAGCTGGGCGACCGCGACATGGACGCGTTCCCGAGCCACATCGACGTCGATCGGGCGAGCATTCGCCAGCTGGAGCGCGGTCGCCAGATTGATCGGCATCGGCCGGTCGGCCGCGGCGAGCGTCGGCGGTTTGAGGGACATGGGAGGTTTGGCTTCGCCGGACAGTAGCGGCAAAAGGGCGGCGGAAGAGTCGGACGGGAATTCCGGTGCCTGCGTGAGGAAGTGATTGCACCCCGAAGCGATTAGCCCCAGCGCGAGCGAACCGAGGATCGATCGCCATCCGCCGCGCAGCCGAGCCATGCCTCTTTCCTCTCAATGAGTAGACCCACGACGGCGCAAGCTCTGCGGGATCTACCGTCTTTATCGGCAGAGTGCCAGATAATCCGAGAGAAAAATGAAAGATGGAGAAAGATCGTGCACCGCAGCGAATCATCATGGGCCGCTGCACAACCAGCGAAAGAACCCTCTCTGCGCGGGCTGCTTGACCCCTGTTCATTGGACCGTTAGACTGGTGTCTGAAATCGCCCGCGCTACGTATCCGGAGGCCGGAACGATAACCGGAGCATGACCAAATCAGCTGATCCTGCCGACCGGAGCCTGACCGGTGGTGAGCCGCGCCTGTCGCGGGCCAGCGTGCAGCGCTTGAGCCTCTATTTACGTCAACTCGAAGCGCTACTGCACGAAGGGATTACGAAGGTTTCCAGTGGAACGCTCGGCGAGGCGCTGGCCCTGACCGACGCGCAAGTGCGAAAGGATCT
>JBBQPD010001089.1:0-2264 GCA_038331535.1 Gemmatales bacterium
GGGTTTCTCCTGGTGGGGGTTATTGCCACCCCCCTGACTCGCGGGCAACTCTCGGGGGGGGGCGAGTCCCGCCCCGCCGCGCCCACCCTGGGGCGTTCACTCGTCCTTCATCACTTTGGAATTACGACTGACCGTGAAGCGGGCCGACTCCGAACCCTGGATGACCCAGTCGGTCGGGTGCTGGGCGGTCAGCGACGAGCCGACCGTCTGCGCCCCGGTACGGCGCTGATTGCTCAGAATCGTCACCATGCTCGACGGCAGGTTTGGTAGCGATTTGCCGGACATGGCGACGCCGGCCGGACCGGTCGGCAGGCGCAGCACCAGGCTGGTCCGCCGGGCCGCCATCTGCGTGCGCACCGACTCCAGCACCTGGGCCGTATCCTGCGGATTGCTCAGCACCGGGTTGTCGCGCATCGACTGACGGATGCTCGTCACGTCGTCGCAGGCCGTCACGGTGTAATTGCCCTCCGGCAAGTCCGCGGGCAATTTCAACGTCGCCGTGACGCGGCGCAGGTCGCCCTTGTAGGGCCGCAGGTAGACCTTGGCCTTCACCGTGTCGCCGGGAGCGTAGTTTTCGGAGTCCAGCTCGATGGCGTCGATTTCAGCGGTGCGGCGGCCGGGCACGATGCGCGTGTCGCACTCCACGCTCTTGATGCGCACCGGTTTGTAGGGGTTGAACGTCAGCAGGTTGACGGCCGACGCCACCTGGCTGTACAGCGCCGCCGGGGCACGGCCGCCGCTGAAGCCGGAGAACGTGTCCTTGATAACGAGCGGCGCCTGGCCCTCGATCTCGATCTTGGCGTACAGCTCCGCCGTCAATTCCTCCGGCAATTCGCCCTCCATGTCCACGGCGTTGGTGAGCGCCGTGAAGACCAGCGTCGCCAACATCGAGCGTTGGCGGACCATCTCGACGTTGAACGTGCGCCCCTCGTCTTTCTCGCCGAGGGCGACGCGGGTGCGCAGCGGCATCATGTCGGGCTTGCGGTTGAGCCAGCCGGCGATGCAGGTGCTCACGTCGGCGTTGATGACGCCGACGGTCCGCAGCGGCGAGCCCATCTTGAAGCTGACCGTTTGCCGCGGATAGATGGTGTGGATGTAGCCGGTCATCAGCGGGAATTCGCAGGCGCCGAGGCTCATGAACGGATGGCCCCAGCCGTAGACGCGGTCGCCCTCGATGTGCGTCACCGTGCCGATGCCGGACAGGTCGAAGTCGCCGGTAATCATGGCGACGGCGAGCGGTCCGCCCGGTTCGAGCGCCGTCTCCTTCTCGTCATCCTGCACCTTGCCGGTGGCGCCGCCGGTCATCACCGGCAACATGCCGCTGCCGGAACCGAAGCGCTCGCCCAGCAGCTTGAGCGCATGCGGCGTGAAGCCGGTGGCGGCCAGCGGCGTGCGCAGCGGCACCATCCACAGGCCGTCGCCCTCGCGCGGTTCGGGAGCATCAAACCCCTGCGCCACCGTGACCGTGTCGAAGTCGGTGTTGCCGATCCGCAACGGCACGCGCAGGCCGATGCGCGTCGGCTTGGATTGCTCGGCCAGGTCGCGGCGTTCGTAAGCCTCGACGAAGCCGTGCATCTGGCTGAAGGGCGTGACGCCGGCGATCGGTTCCTTGCCGTAAGCCCAGGCGTAGGCGACGGCGCCGAGCAGCTTGCCGTCGAGATAGACCGGGCTGCCGCTCATGCCGGCGATGACGCCGCTCTTTTCGAGCTCGAGGCCGGAGAGCCGGCACAGGACCATGTCGCGGCCGGGGCTGGTATTCTTCATGACGCCGAGGACTTCGGCCTTGAACTCTTCGACTTTGGTGCCCTTCATGACGGTCCGGCCAACGCCCTTCATGCCGGCGCGCACGTCATCGACGTTCCAGTACGACGTCGCCTTGGCCCCGGCCCGTGCCGACGGTTCGGCTGGGCTAAAACACAACAGGACCACGACGGGGAGGGTGAGAAGAAGAACGGAAAGTGAGTGCGTCGCTCGAGTCACGGCCTCGCCTCCACAGTGTGGTAAGGAGGGTGGCCGGCGCGCGGGAAAATGCTCGCGCCGGCCGGAACGCCACGCGGGGTGGGAGCACCCGTGGGATAAGGGCTGAGGAAAATCCCGAGAGCGTTCAGGAAGCGAGAGCTGGCAGCGAAAGGAGAGCAGCGGCGAGTTGTGGCTTTTGCTCCGTGGAAAACTTCGCGCCAGCCGCACCCGGACGCCGTCGCGGAAACAATCCGCGCCTGGGGCGTCGTTCTCGTCACGTCCCTGTGTCAAGGGAGTGCGGCGAC
>JBBQPD010001090.1:0-2261 GCA_038331535.1 Gemmatales bacterium
AAGAATACGGGCCAGTCACCGCGGCACCTCGACGCGCTCCAGCACATTGGTCAACACATCATCGCTCGTGAATCCCTCGACGTAAGCGTCCGGCTGCAGCGCCAGGCGATGCCGCAGCACCGGCCGGCAGACGCGTTTTACGTCGTCGGGGCTGACGAAGTTTCGGCCGCTCATCAGGGCGCGCACCTTCGCTGCCTGCAACAGATGCACCGCGGCGCGCGAGCTGGCCCCCATCAGCACGCGGTCCGACTCGCGCGTCAGGCGCACGATGCGGCCGATGTAGGCGCACACTTCCGGCTTGGCCACCACCTTGCCCGTCTCCAGCCGCGCCCGCAGCAATTGGTCGCGATTCAGCACGCCCCGCGGAGGGCCGTCGCTCGCCGTCGCCGGGCCGAGCACGTCCAGCGGCGCCCCGAGGCCGGAGCGGCCCTGGTACAGACGCAGGATGCGGTCCTCCTCATCCGGCGGTGGGTAATTCACCTGGAGTTTCAGCAGAAAGCGGTCGAGCTGCGCTTCGGGCAAACGATAAGTACCTTCGTATTCGATGGGGTTCTGCGTCGCGATCACGAGGAACACGTCGCTCAGGCGATGGCTGACGCCGTCGAGTGAGACGGTCTTCTCCTCCATCACTTCGAGCAGAGCCGATTGCGTTTTCGGCGGCGTGCGGTTGATCTCGTCGGCGATGAGCAGGTCGGTGAAGACGGGTCCAGGGCGAAACTCGAAGCGGCTGGTCTGGAGGTTGAAGACGTTGGTGCCGAGCACATCGGAAGGCATCAGGTCGGGCGTGAACTGGACGCGCTTGCAGTCCATCGCCAGGAGACGGGCGAGGGTGCGGGCCATGAGCGTCTTGGCGGTGCCGGGCACGCCTTCGAGCAGGACGTGGCCGCCGCACAGCAGCGCCAGCAGGATCATCTCCAGGTTCTCGCGCTGGCCGACGACGACGCGCTCCGCCCGGTTGAGCAGCGACTCGATCAGCTCCGGGACAGACACGGTTGCGTCGGGTTGCATCGTGAAGTTCTCCGCCCGTTTACGTTGCGTGCGCTTTCGCCGCGCGAAACGTAAACAAGAACCGATCGAACGCCTGATGCCAGGATAGCAACTGTCTCTCGGTCAGCCCGCCCGAGCGCAGCTCGGCGAGGCCGCGCAGCAGTCCTTGCAGACGCTCGGCCGACTCGCCGGGATGACTCTGCCGCCACGCCGCCAGAATCTCGGCCGGGATAGCGCCGCGGCGCAGACGAAGGTGCTTCGTCAACGCCGCCAGGAAGTCGCGCTGGAGGGCGCGCGCCGGCTCGCGCAGTGCCCCGGTCCGCCGGTAGAGCCGGCCCAGCGCCGAGGCGTACTCGACGGCGTCGGCCTGGCTCGTCACCGGCCGCGGCACCGCTGGCCCCAGGCGCACGCCGGCGCGCCAAATGGCGACAGCCACTACCAGCAGCGGCGGCAAGAGCGCCATTCGCTCTCCGTAATGGCCGAGATAACCCCAGAAGCCATCGGCCGAGCGGAAGCCGTGATGGTACTCGTCGAACAACACGACGCCGTCCTCGGCCTGCCAACGGGCGACGTTGACCAGGAACACCAGATTGTCGTCTCGCCGCAGTCCCCGCCCGGACAGCGGCGTCGCGTCGGCCAGCACGAGAACCTGACCTTTGCCGCGCTCCAGCAGCACGGCCCCGGCCGCCTTGCCGACGCGCCACAACACGGTCGCCCCCGACGGGGTTCCGACCGTTGAGCGCGTGCCGACCGACAGCCGAGCGACGCCGTCGGTGTAATCGTCGGCCATGCCGCCGTCGCGGACCAGCGTGACGCCATGGCCGGTGACGCGATCCTCGTCCTCGTCGCTGACGAGCGTCACGCCCAGGACGGCGTGCAGGCCGGTGACGCGGCGCGAGGCGAGGAGCAGCGTATTCCCCTCTTCGACCCAGTGAAGCAAAGCTTTTGCGTCGGCCTCGCCCAGGGCGCCTTCGGGCGGCTCGGCGACGATCAGTAGGCCGCGCTGCCCCGGCAGCGGCGTCGCGCGTGTCATGGCGACGGGCGTCCAGCCGAGCTTGCCGAGCAGGTGGGCCGCTTCGCCGAGGCCGTCGCCGCGGTCCGTGTAGACGGAGTAGGCAGGCAGCCCCTTGCCCGCGCGCAGCCGCGCGCGCAATGCGATCCCCGCCGCGCCGACGAACGCGGCGAGTAGCAGCACGGTCAGCAGCCAGCAGGCGAAACGAGACATGAAGGATCTCACGGGCGAGCGGGGGGCGTCAGCCCCCCGGTGACTCACC
>JBBQPD010001091.1:0-2256 GCA_038331535.1 Gemmatales bacterium
AGGGGAGAAGCAGCGCTCGCGCCGATTCCGGCCACGGCTTCACGCTCAAGGACGTGCAGCGCGTGAAGCTGCCTAACGGTCTGACGCTACTGCTGTCGGAGAATCGCCGGCTGCCGATCATCGTCGCCCAGGCGGCGGTGCGCGACGTCCACTTCCACGAGACCAACGACAAACTCGGCGTGGCGACGCTGACCGGCTATCAACTCGACGAGGGCACAACCAAGCACACCGGTCAGCAGATTGCCGAACTGATCGAGGACGTGGGCGGCCAGCTGACGCTCAGCTCGGGCGGCGGTTCGGTGCGCGTGCTGTCCTCGCAGCGAAAGCTCGGCCTCGGCCTGTTATTCGAGTGCCTGACGCAGCCGGCGTTCCCCAAGGACGCCTTCGGGCGTAACAAGGAACGGCTGCTGTCGGGCATCGACGAGGCGGAGTCGCAGCCCAACGGCAAGGCGAAGCGAGCGTTTTACGCGGGCATCTTCGGCGACCATCCGTTGGCGCGGCCCGGACTCGGCTACCGCAAGACGGTCGAGAAGCTGACGACGGAGGATTGCGCCGCCTTCCACAAGCGCGTCTTCGTTCCAGGGAACACGGTGGTGTCGATCGTCGGCGATTTCGACGCGAAGGTGGTGGCCGCGGAGATCGAGAAGCAGACGGCGGACAGGAAGGGAGACTCGCCTGGCCTGCCGCTGCTGCCCGTCGTCGAGAAGCCGGCGAAGTTCACGGAGCAGTTCATCGAAATGCCGGACGCGGCCCAGCTGCAATTCTTCATGGGCCACGTCGGCGTGCGCCGCGACAACGCCGATTACTACAAGCTGCTGGTGATGGATTACGTTCTCGGCACCGGTCCGGGCTTCACCGACCGGTTGTCCGCCCGGCTGCGCGACCGCGAGGGCCTGGCCTACACCGTGCAGGCCAACATCACCTCGACGGCCGACCGTGAGCCGGGCGCTTTCACCTGCTACATCGGCACCGACCCGATGAACTTCGAGCGTGCCAAGAAGGAGTTCCTGGAGGAAATCCACCGCATCCGCGACGAGAAGGCGACGAAGGAAGAAGTGGAAGACGCCAAGCAATACCTGCTCGGCAACCTGCCGTTCAACTTCACGACGAACGCGGGCGTGGCGGGGCAGTTGCTGTACATCGAGCGCAACAACCTCGGTTTCGCGTTCCTGGAGGATTACCGCAAGGCCGTGGCGGCGGTGACGCCGGAAGACGTGCAAGCGGCGGCGCAGAAGTACCTCGACCCGAAGCGCATGGTCCTGGTCGCGGCCGGCAAAAAGGCAGCGCCGAAGAAGGATTGAATTTGCCGCTTGCGGCTTAGCGGTCAGGCCCGCCAAGCCGCGAGCGGCAATCAACCGCGGCCGCGTTTATACGGTGCGGCGCGTTCGAGGGCCACGCGCACGGCCTCGCGCTGCGTCGTGCCCTGGCCTTCGATGCGGTAAAAGCGGTCGGGCTGGCCGCTCGGCATCAGGCAAGCGAAGCGGAAACCGCCGTCGCCGTTCGGTTTGATCTGGAAGTCCACAATACCCATCTCGTCGAGACGGCGGTGGGCTTCGGCCCATTCGAGGTCGGCGCCGTGACGCCGCGCCACGCCGGCCTGTTCCGGGGACGGCAGTGTCACCGGCGCGGAGACGGCTTCCTCTTCCCCCCTGGCACGGGGTGATATTTTTGGCGCCGGCCCCGTCGGGAAGCGCGCCGGCGGCGGCATGGCGATCGCGACCCGCGTCTGCGGCGCGGCGACTGCCGGCGCGACTCCGCTGGGCGGGACAAACGGCGGCCGCGTGGAAAATCCGGGCGGGAGGTCAACGACCGGCGGACCGCCGATCATGGAGGGGCCACAGCCCACCGGTCCTCAGCCGGCCGCCGCGGGTTCCGCCACCACGCCGAGCAGAGCAAGTGCCGGCAGTGCCGCAAGGACCAATCGGAGCGCTTCCATGCGCATAATGCGATCCTCAGCGCGGACCGTGGTGGACGGCACGCGCTCATTTGTGTGGGGGCTATTAAGGGCACAGGCGTTCGGCCGCAGACGTGACCGTCAAGGAAGTGCGCGGACCATAGCGAGGGAGCCGCTCGGAAGAAAGGCCAATATCACAAGCCGGGGGTTCTGCACAATTTACAACGACGCGCATCCAATTTACAAAATCCGAGCGCACATGGTTCACGAGCCGCGACCGTCAGGGAGCGCGGGGAATGGTTCACGAGCCGCGACCGTCAGGGAGCGTGGGGACTGGTTCACGAGCCGCGACCGTCAGGGAG
>JBBQPD010001092.1:0-2255 GCA_038331535.1 Gemmatales bacterium
CGACCGCATCACGCTCGGCTCGTTGATACTGGCCCTTGGACTGCTGGTCGACGATGCGATCATCGCCATCGAGATGATGGTCGTGAAGACGGAGGAGGGTTACGACCGCATCCGCGCAGCGGCCTATGCGTGGAGTCATACCGCCGCGCCCATGATCGCCGGGACTCTCGTGACCGCGATCGGCTTCATGCCGAACGGTTTCGCCCAGTCGACCGCCGGCGAGTACACCAGCAACATGTTCTGGATCGTCGGCATCGCGCTGATCGCATCCTGGGTCGTTGCCGTCGTGTTCACGCCCTACCTGGGCGTGAAGCTACTACCAAACATCGAAAAGCGCGAGGGCGGGCATGAGGCGATCTACAACACGCCGCGCTACAACCGCTTCCGCCAGCTTCTAGGACTTGTGATTCGCCGCAAATGGCTGGTCGCGGGCAGCGTAGTCGGCCTGTTCGTTGTCGCGGTATTGGGCATGGGGCTGGTGAAGAAGCAGTTCTTTCCGACTTCCGATCGACCGGAGGTGCTGGTCGAAGTGCAAATGCCGTATGGCACTTCCATCGAGCAGACGAATGTCGCCAGTGCCAAGGTCGAAGCTTGGCTGGCCGGACAGCCGGAAGCCAGCACCGTTACCGCCTACGTCGGACAAGGGGCACCGCGCTTCTACCTCGCCATGGCGCCCGAGCTACCCGATCCCTCGTTCGCGAAGATCGTCATATTGACGAAAAGTGAAGAAGCGCGCGAAGCGCTCAAATTCAGACTGCGACAGGCGTTGGCCGACGGTCTGGCGCCGGAGGCTCGGGTGCGGGTCACTCAACTGGTTTTCGGTCCGTATTCGCCCTTTCCCGTTGCTTTCCGTGTGATGGGGTCAGACCCCAGCAAGCTCCGCGACATCGCAGAGCAGGTGCGTGCCGTAATGCAGGCCAGTCCCCAAATTAGAACGGTCAATGCCGATTGGGGGGAGCGCGTGCCCACGCTTCGTTTTTCGCTCGATCAGGACAGGCTCCAGAGCATCGGCTTGACGTCCAGCGATGTAGCCCAGCAGCTTCAGTTCCTGTTGAGCGGCGTCCCGATCACGGAGGTGCGCGAAGACATCCGCTCGGTGCAGATCGCTGCCCGTTCTGCCGGAAACGCGCGGCTTGACCCGAGCAAGATCAGCGATTTCACCCTGGTTGGAACGGCCGGCCAACGGATTCCGCTGGCGCAGATCGGAACGGTGGAAATCCGCATGGAAGACCCGATCCTGCGTCGCCGTGATCGCACGCCGACGATCACCGTGCGTGGAGACATTGCCGAGGGCTTGCAGCCGCCGGAGGTGTCCACCGCCGTGTGGAAAGAACTCCAGCCCATCATCGCGAAACTGCCCTCGGGCTACCGAATCGAGGAGGGCGGTTCCATCGAGGAATCCGGCAAAGCCAATCGCGCACTTGCCCCACTGTTTCCCATCATGGTCGTCCTTACGCTCATCACCATCATCTTTCAGGTCCGCTCGATCTCCTTGATGATGATGGTGTTCGCCACGGCACCGCTGGGCCTCATCGGGGTCATTCCAACCTTGCTGCCGTTCCAGCAGCCATTCGGCATCAACGCGCTGGTCGGGCTGGTCGCACTTTCCGGGATCCTGATGCGCAACACGCTCATCCTGATCGGGCAGATACGCACCAACGAGAAGGATGGACTGGCGCCGTTCGATGCCGTGGTCGAGGCTACCGTGCAGCGCTCCCGTCCGGTAATTCTGACGGCGCTCGCGGCCATGCTGGCGTTCATTCCTCTCACCCATTCCGTCTTTTGGGGAACGCTGGCGTACACCTTGATCGGTGGAACCTTCGGCGGAACGGTGCTCACCCTCGTGTTCCTGCCGGCCTTGTATGCCATCTGGTTCAAGATCAAGCCGGTGGCAAAGGACCGGCAACTCGTTTCTGCGACTCGAGCGGAGCCTGTCGCAGCCTAGGAGCCTGTCGGACTTGAGTCCGACATCTCTGCCATGGTGGCGACAGCCGGCTTTTTTTGACGACTCGCGACGGATAGCGGTGATGGAACGGGCCGAAGGTCATTTGGGCCGCCTCGTAGGCCGTGCGTGGCCGCGATTGGTGATTCTGGGCACGCATTCCTTCGCCTCTCCTTGACCTGTGGGGCTATCTTTTTACGCTGAGGACGCTCTTGAGCGCGTGCATGTCCAGGTGCGCCTCGGCCAGCAGCCGCTTGAGCTTCGCGTTCTCGCTCTCGAGTTCACGCAGCCGCTTCGCGTCCGGCACGTCCAT
>JBBQPD010001093.1:0-2250 GCA_038331535.1 Gemmatales bacterium
CTGCACGCGCACCTTGAGGTTGGGATCTTTCAGGCCCGCTTCAAGGGCGGGGATCAGCGATTTGGTGCCCCGGCTGACGCGACTCAGGGCCATGTCGGAAATGAGCCAGCCCCAGATGACTTCTTCTCCCGCCAGTTGCAACAGCCCCTGGACCGTCTCCTTGGTTGCCGGCTCGAGCGCGTTCCCGAGCGGGTTGACCAGGCTGAGAGGGACGAACGGATCTTTCTGGTCCTTGAAGACCTCGCGGAGGACGGGAAAGGCGAGCCCGGCTTCGTCCTGATCGATGAGCAGTAAAGCCGCGGCCGCCTGGGCGCGCATCATGGACGATTTGGCCTTCAGGGCCTGCCGCAGTGCGGGAATCGCCTCCTTCGCGGCCGAGCCGAGAGTGCCAAGCTCCTGGGCGGAGGCCGATCCGCTCGACGATTTCTCATTCTGAACGTCGGCGATCAGCTTGCTGACCTTGAGCCGGGAAGCATCGTCCGGCGGCGCGGCCGCGAGCAAGCCCACCAGGATCCAGAGCATGACGTCGTCTCCATGTTGTCTTGCCGCTTGCGGCGTAGCGGTCTTTGACCCTCAGTCACATTATCCAAGGATGTCCTTGACGACGCTGCCATGCACGTCGGTCAGGCGGAAATCGCGCCCTGCGTGACGATAGGTCAGCTTCTCGTGATCGAAGCCAAGCAGATGCAGAATCGTCGCGTTGAGATCGTGAACGTGAACCTTGCCCTCGACGGCGCGGAAGCCCAACTCATCGGTCCCTCCGTGAACCATTCCGCCCTTGACGCCCGCGCCGGCCAGCCACATCGAGAAGCCGTAGGGACTGTGGTCCCGGCCATTGTTGCCCTCCGTCGTCGGCGTCCGTCCGAACTCGCCGCCCCAGATGACCAGGGTCGAGTCGAGCAGTCCGCGCGCCTTGAGGTCCTTCAGCAGACCGGCGCAGCCGCGATCACTCTGCTTCATCATGGCCGTCTGCTTGTTGTGATTGTCGCCATGCGTGTCCCAGCCGTCGGGGCCGCAGCCGTTGTAGATTTGCACGAAGCGAACGCCACGCTCCACAAGCCGGCGCGCGACCAGACACTGCTCGCCGAAGCCGGGACCATAGAGTTCGCGCGTCGATTTCGATTCCCGGCTCAGATCGACCGCTTCGGGCGCGGCGCTCTGCATGCGATAGGCCAACTCGTAGGGGGCGATGCGCGCTTCGAGGTTGCTGTCGTCGATTCGCTGCTCGTGATGGCGCTTGTTGAGCCACTGCGAAAAGTCGAGCATCCGCCGCTGATCGCTGCCAGCGGCTGTCTCCGGCCGTTTGAGATCGGCAATGGGAGGGTTGCCTTGCTGAAGGAGTGTCCCCTGATGCACGGCCGGCAGAAAGCCATTGCCCCAGACGCCGGGACCGGGCTTGAGAGGACCGTCGCTCATGACCACGAAGGCGGGCAGATTGTCGGAGCCACTGCCGAGACCGTAGGTGATCCACGAACCGAGAGAGGGCCGGCCCATGCGATCGAAGCCGGTGTTCATCAGCCAGATGCCGGGCGTGTGATTGAAAATCTCGTGATGTACGCCGCGCAGGACGCAGAGGTCGTCGGCGCAGTCTTGCAGGTTTCTGAGCGAGTCGCTGATCGCGATGCCGGACCGGCCACAGCGGCGAAACGTCTGCCGGCTGGCCATCAGCTTCTGTTTCTTGACGTCGATGAACTGGAACTGGAGCTTGTGATAGCCGGCGGGAGGGGCCTGTCCGTCGAGTTTGGTCAGGGCCGGCTTGGGGTCGAAGGTATCGACCTGGCTCGGCCCGCCATGCATGAACAGGTAGATGATGCTCTTCGCCTTCGCGGCGAAGTGTGGTGTCTTCGGAGCGAGTGGCGCTTCGCGGGCCAGCAGGTCATTCAGGGCGAGCATGCCGAAGCCCAGTCCTGCTCGGTGCAGCCATTCACGGCGGTTCAGCGCCATTGACATACCCCTGTCAATCGATGTAGAGAAACTCATTCGCGCTCAGCAGCGCCTGGCACAACTCGAAGACTGCGGCAGGACCGCCGCTGCTCAGGAACTCCCCCGCTTTGGTCTTTTCCGCCTCCATGACGGGACGGCTGAACGCCAGCAGCCAGGCTCGCTCGATCAGCCGCGTCCGGTCGTCGCCGCACTCGCGTTTCAACCTCGCCGCGAACTGTTTCGCCTGCTCGACGGCCATCGCGCCGTTCAACAGCGCCAGCGCCTGCGCTGCCTCGACCGTATCCTCACGAAACCCAACGCTCTCAA
>JBBQPD010001094.1:0-2248 GCA_038331535.1 Gemmatales bacterium
CACGCAGGCCTTCCTGGGCCACCTCGGAATCCGTTTCCTGGCTCAATCTTTCCAGGGAAGTGTCGGCGCCGCCCTGGCTGAAGCAGCCGCCGATGTACCCGAGGCCGATCTGGATCGCGTTCATGTTGTTGGCGGGCAGCACGCCGAAGCCACCCGTGCTGGCGTTCGTGTTGTCCGCTCCGCCACAGCCCGCGCCGCCGAACAGGATGGGGTACGGCTTTGTCGGATCGTAGCCGGCGGGGACATCGATGTAGTAGACGCGGTCGCTAAATTTCGCCGCCTTCGACGCTGCCACGGTGACGGCGATGTGGTGCATGGTCCACTTCGCGGGCATGTCGGCCCCCGGAGGCTTGCCGCAGCCCTCGCTGTTGCCCTTGACGACGCCGGGAGGCGTCCCGGTCGTGCCTGCGGTGCCGGTCGTGCCTGCGGTGCCCGTCGTGCCGGCAGCGCCGGTGGCGCCTGCGGTGCCGGTCGCGCCTGCGGTGCCCGTCGTGCCGGCCGCGCCGCTTCCTGCGGTGCCCGTCGTGCCGGCCGTGCCGCTTCCTGCGGTGCCCGTCGAACCGGCCGTGCCGGTGTCAGTGGTGCCGGCGGCGCCCATGGTGCCTGCGGAACCCGTGGTGCCGGCGGCGCCCGTGGTGCCTGCGGCGCCGGTCGTGCCGGCGGTGCCGGTCGTGCTGGCTCCGCCGCTGTCACAGGAGGCCGCCGCCAGCCAGGTGCCGACGGTGAGAAGGGACAGGGTCGAGACGCGTCGCGTGTTCATCGGGGCCTCCCAGGGAAGGTAGGCACGCTAAGCCGACTCGGCGGGCCCGCGGCGCATCGAAGGGGCCCAGGGTGCACCCAGGGGATGAGCCGAAATCACCGCTCGTGACACTCCGCGGGCGGAGGCCGACGAAAACCGGCCATCCCGCGACGGCCGCGTCATTTTCTTGACGGGGCCGAAGCCGGCTAGACGACGCCTAGACGCTGCTGCTCGGGAGAGCCTGGGCGGACATCCGCTGCGGGGACAGCCCGTCTCCGTTGGTCTCCTCGTCAACCAGTCGGGGCGGCCGCGCGGCGGTCGCCCGGTGATCCCGCGCGACGAGGACGTAGACCGACGGCACGACGAAGAGGGTGAAGATCGTCCCGATGGCCATGCCGCCCACGAGCACGACGCCGATCGAGTTTCGCGCCGCGGCGCCAGGCCCGCTCACGAGCGTCAGCGGGAAGTGTCCGGCGACGGTCGCGATGGTCGTCATCAAGATGGGGCGCAGGCGGGTCTCCGCGGCCGCTTGAACGGCGGCGACCTTCGACAGCCCGCTCTCTTGTTTGTGGTTCGCGAACTCGACGACCAAGATGCCATTTTTAGCGATGAGGCCGACGAGCGTGACCAAACCGACCTGCGAGTAGATGTTCAGCGTCGTGGTCCAGCCTTCTGTCAGCGCGAACCTCATGCCCGGCGGGCCGGAGAACTTCAGGAAGGTGAAGATCATCGCGCCGAACATCGCGAGCGGCACCGAGCCGGCCAGCACGACGATCGGATCGCGGAACGAGTTGAACTGCGCGGCGAGCACTAGAAAAATGAGCACGATCGCCAAGCCCATCGCGGGCAGGAACTTCCCCGCCTCCTGACGGAGCTGTCGCGACTCGCCCGTGTAGTCAATGCGCGAGCCGGGCGGCAGGTATTTTTCGGCGGCGCCCTCGAGCACGGCCAGGCCGTTTTCGAGCCCACGCGGCGCCACGCCCGAGATCTTGACGGCGTTGAGCTGCTGGAAGCGGTTCAGCGAGCGCGGCTCGACGCCGGTGCGGAAGGTCGCGATGGACGACAGCGGAATGAGCGTGCCGCCGGGGCCGGTGACGTGGATCTGCCCGAGGTCGGTGGGGGTCAGGCGTCCGGCGCGCTGGACCTGAGCGATGACCTTGTAGCTGCGCCCCTCCATGTTGAAGCGGTTGACGTAGTTGCCGCCCAGCATCGTCGCGAGATCGGCGCCGACCTGCTGCATGCTCAGGCCCATCGACGCCATCTTTTCGCGGTCGAAGACGATCTCCGCCTTGGCCTGGTCGATCTTCACGTCCGTGATGGGCGGGAACGCGAACTGGCCGCTCTTGATGGCCTCGCCGACCATCTGTTCGGCCGCGCGCACGAGCTCTTCGTGGCTCGCCGTCGAGGCGATGACGAGCTCGACCGGGAAGATGCCGGAGCTGGGGAGCGCCGGCGGGAGGAACACCGGCGCCTGCACGCCCGTGAGCATCATCTGCTTGCCGAACAGCT
>JBBQPD010001095.1:0-2247 GCA_038331535.1 Gemmatales bacterium
GCGCCGCGCTCGAGCGCGACGGTGCGGTCCGACAGCGCCAGGGCCAGGTCGAGGTGGTGGTCGACGATCAGGATAGCGACTTCGTAGCGCAGCTTGTCGAAGGCATTGAACAGCTCCTCGACGATCGCCGGCGCGAGGCCCTCGAACGGCTCGTCGAGCAGCAGCACGCGGGTGTCGCCCGACAGCGCGCGCGCCACGGCCACCATCTGCTGCTCGCCGCCCGACAGGTAATCGGCCGGCGCGCGCCAGCGCTCCTTGATGCGGGGGAAGAAGGCGAAGATCCTCTCCTCGTCCCAATGGACGCCGGTGTCGTTGCGCCGCTTCAGCCGGCCGAGCTCCATGTTCTCGGCCACCGACATGCCGGCGAACAGGCCGCGGCCCTGCGGCACATAGGCCACGCCGCGACGGGCGATTTCGGCCGAAGGCCGCCGTGCGAGTGCCTCGCCCGCGAGCATGACGGTGCCGCTCGCCGGCGGGCTGACGCCGATGATGGTCTTGAGCAACGTCGACTTGCCCGCGCCGTTGCGGCCGAGGAGCGCGACGATCTCGTTGCCGTGCACGGCGAAGCCGACGTCGTGGAGGATGTGGCTCTTGCCGTAGAACGTGTTCACTCCGTCGAGCTCGAGGAGCGTCTCTTCTCGCGCCGCGCTCGCCCGCTCGGTCGCCGCCAGCGCGTGCGAGCCGGCGCCGATGTACACCGCCTGGACGAGTGGCGAGCTGCGCGCGTCTTCGACGCTGCCGTCGACCAGCACCTCGCCGTCGTTCATCACGGTGACGGCGTCGGCGAGCGCGAAGACGCGGTCGATGTCGTGCTCGACCAGCAGCACCGGCAGCTCGGCGGAGATGCCCTTGATCAGGCTGCCGACGCGCTCGCGCTCGGCGGCGGCCAGGCCCGCCAGCGGCTCGTCGAGGAGGAGCACGCGCGGCCGGGTCGCCAGCGCCAGCGCCATGTCGAGCAGCCGCTGCCCGCCGTACGACAGCGACGCCGCCTGCGCACTCTCGACGCCGCCGAGCCCCATCGTGCGCACCACCTCGGCGGCGTCCCGGTTGACGTCGACCAGCGAGCCGGCATCGGTCCACATCGCAAACCGCTTAGGGTGCCGCGCCTGGATGGCCAGCCGCACGTTCTCCGCGACCGACAAGCTCGCGAACAAATTCGTGATCTGGAACGAGCGGCCGACGCCCGCCTCCGTGATGCGTTCGGGCGCCAACCCGCCGATCGACCGTCCGGCGAGCATCACCGTGCCGCGATCGGGCGCGAACAGGCCCGAGACGAGATTGAAGGCGGTCGTCTTGCCGGCGCCGTTCGGGCCAATCAGGGCGTGTAGCGTGCGGTCGCGCAGCTGCAGCGACATGTTCTTCAGCGCCCGGATCCCGCCGAAGCTCTTGGTCAGCCCGGACGCGACCAGTACCGCTTCGTCCTCGCCGGCGACGCGCGCGGGCTTCAGGAACTCCGGCAGCGTGACCGTGCCGGCCAGCCGCTGCGCCATCGCCGCCTCGCCGGCCGGGTGGCGACGCCAGCGCGCCGTGGCCCGCGCGGACAGGCCGACCAGTCCGGTCGGCGAAAAGACGATGAAGGCGACGAACAGGAGACCGAAATACAGCAGCCAGTTCTCCGTCACACGAGACAGCGAGTCGCGAAAGATGACGAAGAAGAGCGCGCCCAGCGCCGGGCCCAGGAACGACCGCATACCGCCGATGATCACCATCGCCAGCAACTCGCCCGAGAACGCCACCGAGATGGGCTCGGCGGAGGTCATGCGGTTGTTGAAGGCGAGCAGCATGCCGGCCAACCCGGTCAAGGTGGCCGAAGCGACGAACGCCGTGAGCTTGACGCGGTTGGTCGGATAGCCGATGAAGCGCGTGCGCTGTTCATTCTCGCGGATCGCGACGAGCACGCTGCCGAGCGGCGATCGATGAAAGCGCCACAGGCCCGCGACCGTGAAGAAGCCGATGCCCGCAACCAGCGCGTAGTAGTAGGCCGCACTCTCGAACGACACGCCGGCCAGCACCGGCCGGGTGATGCCGCCCAGCCCATTTTCGCCGCCTGTGCCCTCGGTCCAGCGGAACGCCACGGAATACAGCATCGCCGAAAGCGCCAGGGTCAGCAGCGAGAAATAGACGCCGCGGCGGCGCAGGATCAGAAAGCCGAAGGCCCAGGCCAGTGCCGCCACCGCGGCCAGACCGATCGCCACCGGCAGGAAGAACGCGCCGCGCAAGGGACCGAACTGAGCCATCGCCGCGACG
>JBBQPD010001096.1:0-2244 GCA_038331535.1 Gemmatales bacterium
AGGAGCCGTCAACAATCGCGAGCGTGGGGTCCTTGAGGTGATCGGCAAGCCACTGTGTCGACTTGAGCCATGGGCTGCTGGAGGGCGTGTCTGATGCCATCGGTCTGTTCCTCACGAGGCCGCGGACTGTGCCTCCAAACCGTTCAGATAGGGCGTTGAGCGAAGGAAATCGACAGGCGGCTCCTCACTCCGCCAAAAAGACGGTGGAGGAAGCCCAACGGAGCACCCCAGTGCAGCCGCCGCCCGAAATTAAGCGAAAACCAGCCGCACGCGCCGGTTCTGCTTACCCTTTTTCTCGATCTGGCTTACACGTACCGCGCCGATCTCGGAGGTGCGCCGGACATGCGTGCCGCCGCAGGGCTGCAGATCCAGGCCCACGATCTCGACAAGCCGCACACGGCCGGTGCCCATCGGCGGCTTCACCGCCATGGTCTTGACCAGGCCCGGATTAGCCTCGAGCTCGGCGTCCGTAATCCAGCGCGAATGCACCTCGGCATCGGTCGCGATCATCTCGGCGAGCTTGGCGGTGATTGCGTCCTTGTCGAGGCCCGCTTCCGGAATGTCGAAGTCGAGCCGGCTATCAACCTCGTTCACAGAACCACCCGTGACCGGGTAGGGAAGAATGGCCGACAGAAGATGCAGCGCTGTGTGCATGCGCATGCGCGCATAACGCAGATCCCAATCAATCTGCAGGGTCACGGCCTCGCCGACCGCCGGACGCTCACTGACCCCCTCCGCCGCCACATGCGCGATCTCGCTCTTTGCCGCGTCGGTGTAGACCGCAGTCGCAAGCGGAATCGATTGTCCTGAAACCGTCGTCAAGGTGCCGCGGTCGCCGGGCTGTCCGCCGGAGATAGCGTAGAGCACGGTGCGGTCGAGAACGATTCCGCCCTGGTCAGTCAAGCCGACGACGGTTGCACTGCAATCGCGCAGGTAAGCATCGTCACGAAACAGGAGGTCGGTTGCCATTACGCGAACGGCGCCTTGATGTTTGACTTGCGCTCCAACCAGGCCGGTACCGGCAGATTCTTCGAGCGCAGGAATTGCGGATTAAACAATTTTGATTGGTAGCGATTGCCGAGATCGCAAAGCACCGTGACGATGGTATGACCCGGTCCCATCTCCTTGGCGAGGCGAATGGCGCCGGCAACGTTGATGCCGGACGAGCCGCCGAGACACAGGCCTTCGTGCTCCAGGAGATCGAAGATCACGGGCACTGCTTCCTCGTCCGGGATGAGATAGGCCTTATCGACCTTGATGTCTTCAATGATGGCCGTGACGCGTCCGAGGCCGATACCTTCGGTGATTGACCCGCCTTCCGAGGCTTTGACCTTGCCGTTGGCGAAATACTCGTACATGGCCGCGCCGCGGGGATCGGCGACGCCGATGATGATGTCCTTCTTCTTCCCGCGTAAGGAGGTCGAGACGCCGGCAATCGTGCCTCCCGTGCCGATCGCACAGATGAAACCGTCGACCGTGCCATTCGTTTCGTCCCAGATCTCCGGTCCGGTGGAGACGTAGTGGGCCTTGCGATTGTCGAGGTTGTTCCACTGATCGGCAAAAAGAACGCCGTTCGGTTCGACCTTACGCAGTTCGTCGGCCAAACGCCGGCCGACGTGCTGGTAATTGTTCGGGTTGCTGAAGGGGAGCGCCGGGACTTCCACGAGCTCCGCGCCGTAGAGGCGCAGCATGTCCTTCTTTTCCTGGCTTTGGGTCTCGGGGATCACGATGACCGTGCGGTAGCCGCGCGCGTTAGCGACTACCGCGATGCCGATGCCGGTGTTTCCGGCTGTACTCTCGACCACGAGACCGCCCGGCTTGAGCTCGCCGCGTTTCTCCGCCTCGAGGATCATCTGCCGTCCGGCGCGGTCCTTTACCGACTGGCCCGGGTTCATGAACTCGGCCTTGCCCAAGATCGTGCAGCCGGTCGCTTCCGACGCGTGCTTGAGTTTGATCAAGGGCGTATTGCCGATAGCTTCGATGACACCGTCGCGACTATGCATCCGGCAACCCGGTTGTTTGGCCAGAGGAGGCCGAACCTAGTGGTCCGCTGCGGACCGGACAAGCGCGATGGGCGCCCAGAAGGCGCCGCATTGTAGGGTGCTAGTGGATGGAATCTAACACTTGGTGTCCTCGTCTGACAGCGGCGATGATTTTGTCGGGGTCTGCCGTCCAGGTGAAGGGTTTGGGATCAACATTTGTCTCGACCACGAAGCGGTTGATGGTGGCTTGGAGATCGACGAC
>JBBQPD010001097.1:0-2206 GCA_038331535.1 Gemmatales bacterium
CGCTGTTGGCCGGCTCGGGCGCCGCCCTGGGGTTGGCGGCGACACGTGTTTGAGAGTTTAGGAGCCGCGACCGTCAGGTAGAGATTTAAGTAGCGCTCCCTGACGGTCGCGGCTCGTAGAAAATTGTGTGCGGCGAACGAAATGGGAGACGTGTTCTCGTGACCGACTCGTTGCCGCGCCTGCGCCGCTGGTGGGAGTTTGCCCGACCGTCGTGGTCGGGCCGCAGCGTACCCTATGCCGTGGCCTGTCGCTGTAGCCATATCCTGCGCGGACAGCGGCGGCGGCGCCATCAGGTCGTGCGGTGCCCGTCGTGCGGTCAGTCGGTGTTCGTCCTGCCTCTCAGCGCCTATCCCGCCGTCCACGCGGCCAACAGCGGTCCCTCGGCAGCGAGCAGCCGGCTCCGCCCGTGGCGGCTGCCGCTGGCCGCCGCACTGGCGACGCTCGCCGTCGTGGTCATCGGCTTTCACTGGCTCGTGCCGCGGCTCACCCGTCAATCGAAATTCGACCCGGCCGCCATGTCTGCGGCGCCGGAGGGACTCAACGAACACCTGGCGCAAGGGCGGCGCGCCCTCGCCGAGGGCAGTTTCGCCCTCGCCCTGGAGCAGTTCACCGCGGCGGTGCGGCTGCGCGACGCTTACCCCGGCCAGCTCCACGACGCCAGAAGTCGCCGCCTCACTCAACTCTACTGGCAGAGCGACCTGCTCGCGAAACAGCTCGACGTTCCCCTCGTCGATCTTCTCAAAAAGGCGAGCCGACACAACGACGACAAAGCCTGGCAGGCGGAGTTCGACCTGCATTATCGCGGCAAATCGGTGATCTTCGACGACGTAGTCTACCTCGACCGGGAAGGGCGGCGCGCCCTGTTGCGCGACAACGAAGTGCGCTGGAAAGAAGAGGACCACAAGGTCGAAGTGACGGCGCGCGTGGTCCTGGACGATCTGACGCTGTTGGAGCGGTTGCCGCTGGAGACGCGGCAGCGCTGGATCTTCGGCGCCCGGCTGAAGTCGTTCACCAGCCGCGAGAAGGACTGGGTGATCCGTTTCGAGCCGGGCAGCGGTCTGTTGTTGACCGACGCCGACGCCGTGAAGGCGTGGAAGCCGGCGCTGCGCGACGACCCCGGGTTGTCCGACGTGCTGGAACGCCAGGAGAAACTAGCGCGCCAGTTGCCGGTTCCGGAGCCGTGATGCGTGTTTACGTTTGGCGCGTTCGAACGCGCGAAACGTAAACAATTCAGTGACCCGCCTCGGTCGCGGCAACCTGCGCCGCGCCGCGCCGGATGCGCGGGATCAACGGCAGCATCGCCAGTAGTAGCGCGGCGCCGAAGCCGTAGGGCAACAGGTGGTCCGGCGTCGCCTTGTAGAGCGTCAGGCCGAAGATCGGGCCGAGAATGCGGGCCATCGCCGACGCCGACTGGTTGACGCCGAGAACCTCGCCCTGCTTGTCCGCGCTGCTGCCGCGCGACACCAGCGCCTGGGCCGACGGCGTCAGGAACGCGAAGCCCATCACCGCGAACGTCATGCCGATCATCATCAGCGCGAGCAGGCCGTTCTCCGTGCCATTCGCTTTCAGCCAGTTGACCAGGCCGATGCCCGCCACGCCGCCGCCCATCAGCACGATGCCGACGGCCATGAACGTCGTCTCCGTGACGCGCTTCGCCAGCCGCCGGTAGATCAGTCCCTGCGTCAACATCAGCACGAAGCCGACGTAGGCGAACATGAGGAAGTTGTACTCGGGGTCGAGTCCGAGGAGGTCGCGGTTCATCATGGCCAGCGTGGTCTCGAACGCGCCGAAGCCGAGCGTGGCGAGGAAGAACGTCAACACGACCGGGCCGACGACCGGCCGACCGAGCGCGGCGCGAATGGCGCGGAAGTCGAGCCATTTGCGATCGACCGGGGCGCTTTGCGGGTTGCGCGTCTCGGGCATTTTCTTCAGACCGAGCAACAGGGCGACGAGGGACAACCCCGCCGCGACGTAGCCGGTGGCGCCGGGGTATTTGGGAAACAAGTACAAGGCGCCGGCGCCGATGAGCGGGCCGAACGTGAAGCCGATGCCAAAGGCCGCCCCAATGAGGGCCATGCCATGGCGGCGTTTGTCGGGCGTGGTGCAATCGGCAATGACGGCCTGCGCGGTCGCGATGGTTGCCCCGGCGATGCCCTGGCCGATGCGGGCCGCGAACAGCAACACCAGGGCCAGCCCCGCGGAGGTT
>JBBQPD010001098.1:0-2181 GCA_038331535.1 Gemmatales bacterium
GACCGTCGTCGGCGTGACCCGGCTGCCGACGGAGACGTAGGGCGGCAATCCCGGCTTCTCCTGGGCGTAGAAGGTACCGACGGTCGGCGCCTTGATCTCGATCAGGTTGCTGCGGGCAGGCGCGGCGGGTTTCTCGGCGGCTGGAGCGGAGGCGGCCGAAGTCATCGGCGGCGCGGCAAACGCCGCTGGAGCGGCGGCGGCCGGGGCGCTGACGGCAACCGGTTGCGAACCGCGGCGGAGGCAGATGCGCAGCTCGCCCTCGCGCAGGTCGATCTCGCTCAGGTCGTGCCGGCTCATCAGCTGGACGAGGAGCTTGATCGTCGGCACGTCGAACGGCCCGGGCTTGGTATTCTGATCGTCGGCCACCGCGATCTCCCTATCTTCATCGCCGCAAGACGTTTACGATTCGCGCGAAACGTAACCAATTCTTAGCCCGCGTCAAACGCCGTCATCGCTTCCAGGTCGCGCGGCACCGTCGTCAGCACCTCGCAGCCGTCGGGCGTCACCAGCACGTCGTCCTCGATGCGGACACCACCCCAATCCGGCAGATAAATGCCCGGCTCGATCGTGAAAACCATGCCGGCTTCGAGGACCGTGTCCGAGTTCGGGCGGACCGCCGGCCCTTCGTGGACTTGCAAGCCGAGGCCGTGACCGAGGCCGTGGCCAAAAAACTCGCCGAAACCCGCTGCGGCAATCGCGCCGCGGGCTTCGGCGTCAATGTCGCGGGCGATCACCCCCGGACGGACGGCTCGTATCGCCTGTTGTTGGGCCTGCAACACAACCGCATACACTTCCTGGAGTTTCGACGAGATATTACGGGCGGTCAGGACGCGCGTCAAGTCGCTTTTATAGGACAACGGGCCATCGACGCCCCAATCAATCAACACTAATTCGCTCGTGGCGACACGGCGTTGCGTCGGCGGCGCATGCGGCAACGCTGCCCGATCGCCGACGGCGACGATGGTCGGGAAGCAGGTCGCCTGCCCGCCGCAATGGCGTACCAACCCCTCCATGCGGTGGGCCAGCTCGATCTCCTCGTCGTCCGGCCGCAACATGGCCCGAAAGGCCGTGAAAGCCCGCTGAGCAATGTCGATCGCCTCTCGGATTTGCTCGATCTCCCACTCGTCCTTGACCATGCGCAGCCGTTCGACGCGGTCGCTGCCGGCCTGCCAGTTGACCGTCGGGGCGGCGGCGCGGAGCGCTTCGAGGTCGGCCACGTACAGCCCGCCGCTCTCGTAACCGACGTCGCGATGGCCGAGCTTCGTCAGCGCCTCGCCTACTGCGTCGTACAGCTTCTGGGCTGGCGGCCGGATATGCGTGGCCAGACCGGCGCACTCCTCGGCGATCTGCCGCGTGTAGCGCGGATCGCTGACGAGGATGGCGCGCTCGCGCCCGAGGATCAGCACGCTGGTATCGCCGCTGAAGCCGGTTAGATAGGCGACATTGACCGGATGAGTGAGGACGAAGGCGTCGAGACCTTCCTCGGGCAGCAGTCGGGCCAACCGCTCGCGGCGCAGAGCGGGGTTGTTCATCGTCGATCCCTCGGGAGCCATGCCCCCTATTGTCGAAGGCAAGCGGAGGGGCGGCAAGGAGCGTACGCGCACCACGGACATGGTTCGCAATGGATGGTGTTGTTCTCTACGAGCCGCGACCGTCAGGGAGCGCGGGTATCAGCGCTCCCTGACGGTCGCGGTTCGTAGATCCTAGTTCATGGGCCAAACACTCAATGATCGGCACCGTCGTGAGCGTTGACGTTGCCGTTTCCTCCTCGTTCGAGATTCTCTACACCCCCCGTTCCCGTTCCATCAGCCGCAAGAACCGCTCTCTCGTCTGGGCCGTGTGCCGCTCCAGCTCAGCGAGGAACTGCGCTCCCGATTCATAACCCAGGCGCCGTGCCAGTTTTTCCACCTCGCGCGCGTCGCCTGGCACGGCGTCTAGTGAGCGATTGTGGACGATGCGCAGCCGGCTCTGCACGCGCAGCAGAAAGTCGTAGCCCGTGCGCAGCGCCGCATGGTCTTCCTCGCTCAGCAGCGCCGCCGTCTTCAGGGCGTCGAGCGCGTCCCAGGTGTTCGGCGACCGTAGCGCGGGGCGCTCGCGGCCGTACTTTAGCTGGAATAGCTGCACCAGGAACTCCACGTCCACCACGCCGCCGAAGCCGCGCTTCAGGTCGCGCTCGGCACG
>JBBQPD010001099.1:0-2176 GCA_038331535.1 Gemmatales bacterium
TGCCCGTCCGCCTTGCCGTGACAAGCGCCGGCGTTGCAGCCGAACTTCGTGAAGATTGGCGCGACCTGATTGGTGAAGTTCACCGGCAGATCCTCAACGAGATTCGTGATGGTGATCGTCGCACTCGCGCTGATGCCGCCGTTCGTGACGGTAACCGTCGCCTTGCCCTCTTTGAGCGGAGTAACGAGGCCGGTCGCATCGATGGCGACCAGGCCGCTGGGGCTGCTCGCGAAGGAAGTTGCGCGCGTGAGATCGCGCGCTTGGTCAGTGGCGAACTGGCCGGTGACGAGCAATTGCATCGAACAGTCGCGGCCGGCGAGACGGAAGCCGTCCTTGCGTCCGCCACTTTCGATTGTCAGCGACAGGAGCTTACCGGGATCGCCGAGGCCGCGCGCTTCGGGCGCGCCCTCGACTCGCGGAACGAGCACAACCGCTGTCATTCCGAGTAGTGCGGCACAGAATATCCAGCGCATGGTAATCGTTCCATCAACACATCGTTTAGCCGCGAGCGCTTGGTAACCAAGCGCTCGCGGCTAAACGATGCTGCTCAAAACATCTCCGGGATCGGCTTGCCATCGACGAGGATCGCCGCGACGTTTTTCGGCACGTCGGCTGCGATGCGCAGCTCGCCCACGTCGAACAGCGTGTGCATGATCGTCGCCAGTAGGTGCTGCGGCGTGTACTTGGTCGTCGCCGGGTTGGCGGCGTTGCGGTCGGACTGGCCGACGACCTGGCCCATCTTCAGCCCGCCGCCCGCGAGCAGCAGCGGCGTCAGGTTGCCGTAATGGTCGCGGCCGCCGTTCTTGTTGATGCGCGGCGTCCGCCCCATCTCGCCGGTGACGACGAGCAGAATCTTGTCGCTCAGCCCGCGTTCGCGCACGTCCGTGAGAAAAGCGGCGATGGCGTGGTCCACCTGTGGGCCGAGCCACTTGATGCCTTCCATGTTCTTCGGGCTGTTGTTATTGGCGTGCATGTCCCAGCCGGCGTCGGCCACGGTGACGAAGCCGCAGCCCGCTTCGACCAGCCGCCGGGCCATGAGCATCTGCTTGCCGAGCAGGTTCGAGGAGCGCTTCATGTCGCCCCACTTGGCGACTTCTTCCTGGCGAAACAGCTTGCTCGTGTCGTACTTCTCCACGGTCCGCGGGTGCTCCTTCGACAGGTCGAACGCCTGCGCGATGCCGCGCAGGATGATGTCGTAGGCCTGCTGCTGAAACGCATCGACGCCGTCGAGAGCGCGGGTGGAATCGACCTGGCGTTTGAAGTTGTCGAGCTGGTCGAGAAGATTCTTGCGGTCGTCGAAGCGCTCGCGCGGCAGGCGCAGGTCGAGGTTCTGTTTCAGATCGCCGCCGCCGCTCGGATCGAAGGCGGCGAAGGACGGGCCGAGCTGTCCGGCACTCGCCAGCGCGGGCAGGGCATTCGTCTCGAAGTTCGTGCCCAGCTTCAGGCCGGGCTGGACCGCCTCCGGCTTGACGAGGGCGGCCGTCGGCATCCCGGTGCGCGCATTGACCGGCCCGACAATGCGCGAATAGAGCGACCCCATCGACGCCTTGAGCGGATTGCCGGCCCCGGCGACCGAGAGGTAGTTCTGATGATCGGTATTGCCCGACGCGAAGGAGCGGACGACGGTGAACTGATCCGTCATGTCCGCCAGCTGCGGAAAGGTGCCGCCGAAGGTGACGCCTGGCGTTTTCGTCGGTATCTCGCCGGTCACGCTGCGAAACTCGACCGGAGCGCTCATCTTCGGGTCGAAGAACTCGATATGCGACGGGCCGCCTTGGAGAAAGAGGAGAACGACGGCCCGATCCTTGACCACTCGACTGGCCGCGCGCGCGCGGGCCGCGAGGAGGCCGGGCAGCGTCAAACCGCCGAGCGCCAGGCTGCCGACGCGGAAGAACTCACGGCGACTGAATCCCCGGCAAGTGTGGGCAGGGCCGTTATCGAGCAGGCGGAACATGCGGTCAGCTCCTTCTGTCGGTCCAGGCGTGGGGCGAGATCGGCGCGCAACCTCTCAGGCAGAATATCATTGTATCAGGCGATTCCGCCACGACATTAGGCGAAGATCTCAGGCCTGAGCGCGCCGATCGGAGAAGGTGGTGGTACTGGGCGAAGTGTACCCCCGGAACAAGTGGAATTCACGAGCCGCGACCGTCAGGGAGCGCTGAGCTCAGCGCTCCCT
>JBBQPD010001100.1:0-2171 GCA_038331535.1 Gemmatales bacterium
GCAACTTGCAGGGCGGCATCGTCGAGGCCGCCCTGCTTGTCGCCAGCGTCGTCGTCGCCGTCAGCAGTCTCGCGGCGGTCTATCGGCATCCCGCCATCCTCGTCGCCTGGGAATGGTTCGCGCTCTTCGTCGGACTGTTCCTCATCCGCCAACTCGCCACGACGGCGTCCGACCGGCGTCACCTTCTCGCGGCCTTTCTCGCCAGCGTCGTATCGCTGGCTGCCTCCTATGCGATCTTTCAGGCACGCGCTGAGTCGCCCGCCAATCGCCGCAGTCCATCCGCAGAGGAAAAGGCTGTCGCCATCTGGGGCGCAGCGCCGGCGGGACCGCTGGCTGTCATCGGCCTGCTTCATCATGTCGCCGGCGAACAGCCGGATGACGGCACAGGCAAGAATAGCGTCACTGCGGAACGCGAGCGGCGGCTCCAGGAGGGACACACTTTCGCCACATTCACTCATGCGAGCAGTTTCGCCGGCTATCTCGTGCTGTTCCTGCCGGCCCTGGCGGTCGCGGCCTTTCTGCGCCTGCGCGAGCAGCCTCGCTCCTTGCAGACGATCCTCAGCATTGGCTGCGTGCTGCTGGCCGGGCTGGCACTATTGTTGACCAAAAGCGGACAGGGAGGCTTGCTGGGGCTGGCGGTCGTCGCCTGGATAGCGGTCTTTCGTCTTCGCTACACGGGAAGGCCGGGCGGCCTACTCGCGCTGGTGGCGGTCGCGTTCGCCATCTTCGCCGTCCTGCAGTTTCGGAGCAACTGGGCCGCGTCGTGGATGACGGCCTGGGCCATGATCCGATCGTCTCCCTGGCTCGGCGTCGGCGCGGGCAACTATGGCCGAGTCAATCCGCTCTTCTTGTCGCCGGGGAGCGAGCCGGCCGAGGAACCGGGCAACTTCGCCCTCGAAATGTGGGCGACGGCCGGCATCTTCGCTCTGCTCGCGATCCTGGCCGCGTTCGGCGCGTTCTTCTGGCTCATCCTCCGGCGTGTGGGGCCGGTTGCGGCCGTCGAAGCGCCTGCGTCCACCCCCGACGCGACGCCGGAAAAGGAGCGGGTACGCTGGGAGTTCTATCTGTCGGGCATGGCGGGGCTGCTGGTCAGTTACGCCTTGCGGCAGACCGGACAGTCGCCCGAGGAATTGCTTCGCTCGACGTCTGCGGATGCTCTCCTCGTCGAAGGGGTCGTGACCGCGTTTCGAGCCGTGATCTGGTTCGCGGCTTTCGCCCTGTTCGAGAACGTGCGCTGGCCGGGACGATTTCTCAGCGGCGCTCTCGCCGCCGGCGTCTTCGCCCTGCTCGCGCAACTCTCTGTTGCCGGGGGCATCAACTTTCCGTCCCTGGCGATGCCGCTCTGGCTGGTCATCGGCCTGGCGCTGGCGGGGCTGGAGTTGAAGCCGCACATGAGCAATCCCAACTCCTGGCTGGCGCGGGTGGCGGCTGTTCCGCTGGCGCTCGGCTTCCTGATCGCGTTTGTTCTGCACGTCTTCGATCCGGTGACGTCGGCGATGAACCTGGCCCGCTCGTCGGCGCAGGCGGCCTGGCGGCTTGCCTACGACGGCGTGAGCGAGTCGCCGAAGATCCTCGATCGTCGAAAGTTCGTCGCGGATCGTGTGGCCGGTCCGTTGCAAAAGGCCGTCGCGGAAGATCCCGGCGACGCGCGCTGGAAGGTCCAGTTGAGTTTCTGGTATGGCCGGCTGTGGGAGTCGTATTGGCAGGATGCGCGGCTGGGTCCGGAGTATGGCAAACTCGCCGTCAAGGCAGCGTATGAGGCGCAGAAGATCGATCCGTCCGGCCCGGACGGCCACCTCGGGATGTATCAACTGCGGTTGAAATTCGCAAAGCAGGCGCAGAAGCCGGCGGACAAGCTGAGGCAGCATGAGCTGGCAGCGGAGGCCCTGGAACTGCTGGCGGTTTGCGATCCCTCGGACCCCTGGGTCCATTATCGGCTGGCCCACACCTGGCTCGATGCAGGGAAATCCGAGCAAGCACGGCAGGCGGCCGAGACAGCCCGTAAGTGGGATAGGGAGGCTCCGCAATCACCCCGAAGCCTCGGCCTCTGGGAGCGCTACCAGGCCGAGCAGTGGGCGGAAGGGAAACGATGATCCGCGCCTGGGGTTGACAGCGTAGCCCGCCGTCCGCCCCACGAACCAGGGGTTCACACCCACGACCAGGGGTGTACA
>JBBQPD010001101.1:0-2170 GCA_038331535.1 Gemmatales bacterium
GACCCGGGTCTTCTGCTTCTCCGTCAGGTCCAGGTCTTTCAGCGCCGGCACCAGCAACAACGGACTCACCGCATCGTCTTTCGGCGGGGCATCGGGGACACGCGGGGCATCGGGCGGACCACCGGGACCACGGCCGCCGGGACCGCGCAGACCGCCGCCCGGACCGTTGCCGCCGCCGAAGAGGCCGGTGCCGCCTTCCAGGGTTTTCTCCACCTTTTTCAGCTGCTCCGCTGTCAGGACGCCCTTCAGTTCCTTGAGTATGTCTTCGCGCATCGTCTTCGATGCCTCGCGCAACTTCTCGAAGTCGGGCCGACCGCCCTCACGCGCCTTTTCCAGAGCCTCGCGCACCTTCTTCTCCTGGACCGCGAGAACTTCTTTCACCTGCTCCTTCTGCTTATCGGTCAGGTCGAGGTCGCGCGGCAGGCGGTCGAACAGGCCGATGCCGGGACCGCCAAATCCGCCGCGGCCACTTGGGCGTTCCGGATGCGTGTCGGGGAAGCCACGGTTACCGCGTTGACCGCGCCCATTGCCGCCGTCGATCTGCGCGATCACGCTTTTAGCCGCGCTTGCCGCCGCGGCGTCGTCGCTCTCGGCGAGTTTCTTCAAAGCCGGCAGCGCCGGTTGGCCGACGGCGACGAGTCCCGCGCGGGCGCTGTCGCGGACGCTGTCGTTCTTATCGACGATTTTCTCGGCGAGCACCTTGACCCAGGCGTCCAGAGCCGGGTCGGCCTTCGCCGGCGCCTCCCGCGGCGCTTCCTTTTTCTTGTCGTCCGCTCCACTCCTGCCGCCCGAAGGGGGTTGGGCCGCTGCCCCGGCGAGGAAGAGCAGGGCCGCACCAAGGGCGCCCGTTCTCCGGAGAAACAGTCGATTGCGAGTCATGAGCCATACCTCTCTGAGAAAGATTGGACGCGCCCGATGCCGCTTGCGGCTTAGCGGTCCTGCGCCGCCCACTCGCAAGCGGCATTCGTTATTCCTTGTCTGCATTTTGGATCTTGCCCAGCGCGAGCGCGGCCGCCTTGCGAACGTCGGCGTCCTCGTCCTTCAGGGCCAGCGTCAGGGCTGTGATAGCGGGTCGGGCGGCGCCGCCGATTTCGCCGAGGGCATAGACGGCGCCGCCGCGCAGCTCCACTTCCTTGCTCTTGAGCGCCTCGGTCAGCGCGGGCACGGCGGCGGCAGCGTCGGGGCCAAGTTCGGCCAGCGTCATGGCGGTCACCGAGGCGACGCCGACGTTGTCGTCCTTGAGCAGTGCGGCGAGCGCCGGAATCGCGCTCTTCACGGACGAACCCATCTCACCGAGAGCGCGCACGGATGCTTTCCGCACTTCGGCTTCCTTGTCTTTGAGGGCATCGACCAGGGCGGGGATCGCTTCGCGCCCTTGCGGACCGAGTTCGCCCAGCACGTAGGCGGCTGTACCGCGCACTTCCGCCTCCTTATCCGTCAGCGCTTCCGCCAGGGCGCGGAGATGCGGGCCGGATTCTTCGTCGAGCACCACGAGCGCCCCGCGGGCATAAACCTGGAGCTGACGATCGTCGCCCTTGGACGCGGCCAGCAGGGCGGGAATGGCGGCCTTGGCGTCGCGGCCGAGGCGCGTCAGCGCCAGGGCGGCTGCGCCACGCACGTCGCGGTCCTTGTCCTTCAGGAGTTCCGCCAGGCCGGCGGCGGCGGACATGGCGTCCTTGCCGATACGGCCCAGGGCCAGGGCGGCGGCGCCGCGCACATCGACTTCGGAATCTTTCAGCACGGTAACCAGAGCGGGCACGGCAGACTTGGCGTCCTTGCCGATGCGGCCTAGCGACAGGGCCGCGTTTTTGCGGACGTCCACTTCCTTGTCTTTCAGCGCCTCGGCCAGCGCCTTGACGGCTTCCGTCGGATCGGGTTTCTCGTCTTTGGCCTGTTCGACGGGGAGAGTCGGCGCGACGGTGGCGCCGGATAGAACGCGGGTGAGTTGATGAAGCACCAGACCCAGCAGCATGAGGGCCACCAGCAGCGGACCGAGGATGCGCAAGCGGTTACGCCTCATGGAAACCTCATCAAGAACGCTGCCTGGGAGGAAAGGAGCGGGCCGCCGGGGACTGTCCCGACGACCCGTCTGCGACCGATCGTACTCGACCGGAAAGACGATTACCAGGATCGACCGGGGCCGCCGCGCTGCGGGCCGAACGACGGCCTG
>JBBQPD010001102.1:0-2159 GCA_038331535.1 Gemmatales bacterium
TGTCGTCGCCGCACTACGGAGAGCGCTGGGCCCGGCACTGGCTCGACGTGGCCCGTTACGCCGAAGACCAGGCGCACACCTTCGGCGTCAAACCGAATACCGAGGCGTTCCGCTATCGCGACTGGGTCGTGGAGGCCTTCAACGCCGATATGCCCTACGACAAGTTCGTCATGCGGCAAATCGCGGCCGACCTGATGGAATCTGACGAACCGAACGCCTTCCGCCATCGGGCGGCACTCGGCTTCTTCGGGCTCGGGGCGCAGTACTACAAGAACACCGACGCCGCCCGCGCCGCTGCCGACGAACTCGATGACCGCGTCGATACGCTGGCCCGCGGCTTCCTCGGTTTGACCGTCTCCTGCGCTCGCTGCCACGACCACAAGTTCGACCCAATCCCGACCGCCGACTACTACGCTCTCGCCGGCGTCTTCAAGAGCAGCAAACTCGCCAACACCTCCCTGGCCACGAAGGAAGAGGTCGAGCGCTACGAGACGACGCAAAAGAAAATGCAGGAGGCCGACAAGCAGGTCAAGGACTTCGTCCGCGCGGAGAAGACGAAGCTGGCCCAGGGAAAAGTGGACGAAATCGTGCCTTATCTCCTGGCCGCGTGGCAGGTCAAAGCGCGGCGGCAGGACGATCCGAAGTTCACGAGCGCCGAGCAGGCAAAGCGCGACGGGTTGAACGCCGCCGTACTCGACCGCTGCGTGAAGTTCCTCGAACCGAACAACAAGGCATCGCAGAGCGTCGCCGCCCTGGATGCGTGGCGCAAGGTATCGATGCCGCCGAAAGGCAAGCCGGTCGAAGTCCCCGCCGAGGCGTGCAAGGCGGCTGAGGAGTTTCAGAAAACCGTCCGTGCCGCGCTGGCGCTGGATGACGCCCTTTCGGTCCTGCCGGCCAAGACGAAGGCGAATGCCGACAAGCCGCGGTTGGAGATGCTGCAAAACCTGTTCGGCGACGCCGGCGTCTTCGCCATCACCGACGCCGACATGATGGCCAAGCTCGACGCCGAGCGCAAGACCCGTCTCACCACGATGCAGACGGAGGCCGAACGCCTGAAGAAAGCCCTGCCGCCGGCGCCCGCCCAGGCCCATGTCATCGCCGAGGGCGCGCCGGCGGACATGAAGGTGTTCATTCGCGGCAACCCAGCGACGGAAGGCGAACTGTCACCGCGCCGCTTCCTGCACGCCCTGTCCGGGGCCGAACCTGCGCGCTTCATTCAGGGCAGCGGCCGGCTGGAACTGGCTCAGGCCGTCGTCAGCCCCGACAATCCGCTGACGGCGCGCGTCTTCGTCAATCGCGTCTGGTCGTGGCACTTCGGCCGCGGTATCGTCGGTACGCCGTCGAACTTCGGCAAGCTCGGCGAACGCCCGACGCACCCGGAGCTGCTCGACTACCTGGCTAGCCGTTTCGCGAATGAGGGCTGGTCGGTGAAGGCGCTGCACCGCGAGATCATGCTGTCGGCGGTCTATCAACTGTCTTCCGCTCACGACGCGGACACTCAACAGAAAGACCCCGACAACCGTTTGCTGGCGCGGGCTAGTCGTCGTCGGCTCGACATCGAAAGCTGGCGAGATTCCTTGCTGGCGGTGAGCGGTCAACTCGACCCCACGTTCGGCGGGCCGACGACTGACCTCAACTCGGCGCAGAATCGTCGGCGCACGGTCTATGCCCGCGTGAGCCGGCACGACCTGAACGGCCTACTGCGGTTGTTCGACTTCCCCGACGCGAACATCACCAGCGAGCGCCGTACCGAGACGACGGTGCCGCAACAGCAGCTATTCGTGCTCAACAGCCCGTTCTTCCTGGGCCAGGCGAAGGCGCTGGCCGCGCGCGTGCAGAAGGACGCGGCCGATGACGCTGGCCGTGTGCGCCGCGCTTACTTGCTTACCTATGGTCGGCCTGCGGCCGACGCCGAGGTCGAGCTGGCGCTGCGGTTCCTCGGCGGCAAGGACGGCGCCGCGGAGGCGAGCCGCAACCAGCTGACACGTTGGGAGCGCTACGCCCAGGTGCTGCTGGCGGGCAACGAGTTCTTGTACGTCGATTGACCTCCAGTTCCTCTCGCCTCCTTACTCAGGTGAGAGGGGTGAGGAGTTCTTACATGTACTGCCTCTCCCCCTCACCCCCGACCCCTCTCCCCCTGAGTACAGGGGGAGAGGGGA
>JBBQPD010001103.1:0-2149 GCA_038331535.1 Gemmatales bacterium
GCCGATCACGTTGTCGAGAATGCCGTTGCCCTTCAGCCGATTGTTGAAAGCGGTTGTTCCCGAAGGCTGTGGGTGGATGAACACGACGGCGCCGAGTTCCTCGGCCTTCGCCCAGAACGGATGCAACGCGGGGTCGGATAACTCCTTACCCGCAACGCTCCCGCCGATCGCGACACCGCGAAACCCCATCGCCTTCATGCCCTGTTCGAGTTGCTTCGCGGCCAGGTCCGGGAACTGCAGCGCGACGGACGCAAACGCGACAAAGCGGTCGGCGTGCGCGGCGCAAAACGCCGTGAGGCTTTCATTCTGTACGCGGATGACCTCGGTGGCGAGGTCACGATCGATGTCATACCAGTTGGGATTGATGCTCAGCACGGAGACGTCGACTCCCTGCGCGTCCATCATGGCGATACGCTCAGCCAGCCCATCACCTTCGAGAAACAGGGCAGCGTCCGGCACGTTTCCGACCGCCGAAGCCGGACGTCGAAGCAACGCCGTAGCCTTCGGCACAGCGCAATGCGCATGAACGTCGAGGGTCTTGATCCGACGCCCATTTAGGACCACGGGACGATGCGTGCCGGCGGAGCGTGGTGATTGGCGCGCTGCGGCATCGGCGCCACCACAGCCGACAAACATCAGACCCGCTGCACCTGCCGCATCCCTGAGGAATCTCCGACGCGAAGTCGGCATGTTCGTCTCCGCTGTTGGTGTTCGGGACCATGATTCTAGCCCGAGTGGTTCGAGCACCGATGACTACGAGCGTCGCGCAGTGTAGAGGAATCCGCCCACAGCGGTCGGTCGCGTTGAACAGCCGCCTTCGGAACCGGCGCCTCGGATAGAACCTGCAGTCCGAGTCGAGCTAAGCAGGCCGATGCGCCTTGAGGAAGGAATGAATCTGGCGCACCGCCAGCGGGATTCGCTCCTTGGGTACTTTCCAAGGGAACATGCTCACTTCGGCCTTTGGCGCGAGCATCGCGCACTCCATGGCGACGGCGTATGGGTGCGCGGGAACGTCGTCCGGCAGGACCAGGATTGAGTTTTGGCAACTCCGCACGAAATCGCGTGTCACGGTGAAGACGAAGTCGGGGTTGGTTTCGAACATCCTGGTCACAAATTGGTCGGCCGTCTGCATCGTGATCTCGGGCCGCTTGGCAATCAACGCCGGCCCCCAGCTCTTCCAAAATGTGCCGGGGTACGTAGGGTCGCGCATCTCCGGGCGCCAGCCCACGGGCTGCGCCAGCACGGCCGCGGGAATACGATCGGGTGCTCGCTTCAAGAGACTCCAGATGAAGGGGCCGCCAATGCAGAAACCCATGACCATGAACTTGTCGATCCCCAAATGATCCATCAGGCCGAGCTGGTCGTCGGCATACGATTCCCACGGCCGGTCGACCTCTACAGGGCCGGTGGACTGGCCGCTGGGAGCGTTGCGCAGATCTGCCGTGATGCAGCGATACTGTCCCTTGAACTCCTCGATGGCATTAAAGGGCGAGTTGCCGGTGAAGAAGGAAATAGTCGAGTTCAACCCTCCGCCCGGAAGCAGTAAAAGCGGGAAGCCGGAACCGGCCTCCTCATAGTAGATGCGAACAGCGCCCCTCTCATAGAACTTGCCGGCTCCTCCTTTGCCCGGTTGCTGAGCAAATATGCGCGGAACGGCGGTCGTTGCCGCTGCCGCAGCTCCCGCTGCCAGTATGGTGCGTCTGGTCAAACCCATAATCGGCGTTCTCCTCGATAATTGATCGTAGTCGCGACAGAATCTCGTACGGGCCGAGACGCGTGCCGCGGAGTAGCGTCACACTTGCCGGATTCTAAACGATCGGGGCCGGCATCGAGGATTGGTAATGTGTCGTCGCGACGTATTTATCTTCCGGCCCCGGACGGGTCAGTCGTCACGGCGCCGTTTATCGTTCATCGCGATTCTGGAGAACTACCAGCAGAAGGACGGCACGGTCGTCCTCCCCGCGGCGTTGCGCCGTAGGTGGACGGGAGAGAGTTCATCACCAAGTGAACGGCTTTGTGAGGCCGCGACACTTTTCCACCGGCTACGTCACGTCCAGTCGGCGGGCGGACGCGCCAGAAACGCTTCGATCGCGTCCCCCTGCAGCGTCGCGTCTTCCTCGCCGATTTCGATCAGCCGTTTGAGGTAGTC
>JBBQPD010001104.1:0-2149 GCA_038331535.1 Gemmatales bacterium
ATCCAGGCGCGGCAGCGCGACCGAACGCTGCTGCCGAAACCGGCGCTGGAGCGGGCGCTGCGCTACGAGGCGCATGTCAGCCGGCAGCTCACGCAGGCGCTGAAGATGCTGAAGGAGTTCAAGGCCGAGCGGCTGGCACAGGCGGAACAAGCGCTGCACCCGTGCGACCTACCGCAACCGCCGACTGTGGAGGAAGAGCGCACGCGCGGAGCGAGTGCTCCACCCGCGGCGGACGAGGACAGTTCGTTTCGTAATTTCGAGGATGCGCCGCCGCTGGCGTCGGAGAGCGAGAGTTCGTTCGGTAATCGGGCCGTTTCGCCTTCGCTGAGTACGGCGATGCTGCCTGTGCAGGTCGGTTCCGGGGTCGAGCAGTGCGAATCGGACCCGCTGCGCGATTTGGCGGCTCCGTCGAGAGACCCGCCGGGGGTGCGCCGCTGCGCGGCGACCCCCGGCTGAGAGATACAACCCGTTCGGGGTACGGAAGGATCAGACAGTCTTCGAGTCTGTCCCAGAAGTAGGATTTACGAGCCGCGACCGTTAGGGAGCGTTAGAGGTACGCCGCGACAAGCGCTCCCTAACGGTCGCGGCTCGTAGATAAAGACCCCTTCTGGGACAGACTCTTAGGCTCTGCGCAAGGACGTTCCGTACTTTTCAGTCAAACGTCTGGTCCGCGGTGCGCGCCGACCGGCGACGGCTGGATGCCGCCCGCGTAGAACTACCTCATTACCGGGCGGCGCGGACCGAAACGAGCGGGTGCCATGTTCGATCGTGCAACTTCTCCCCTGATCGCCACGCTTTCCGTCCCCCGGATCGTGGCCGGCGTCCCCGCTCTCGTGCTGGCGCCGATGGAGGGCGTCACCGATGCGCCCCTGCGCGCCCTGATGTCGGAGATCGGCGGCTTCACCTTTTGTGTGACGGAGTTCTTGCGGATCAGTCAGGGCGTCCCCGGCGCGCGCGCCTTTCGCGATCATGCGCCGGAGGTCGCGCACGGCTGCCGCACGCCGGCGGGGTTGCCGGTGCAGGTGCAGCTCCTCGGCGGCGATCCCGACAAGCTCGCGCTGGCGGCGCTGGCCGCGGTCTGGGCCGGGGCCGGCGCCATCGACCTCAACTTCGGCTGTCCGGCGCCGACGGTCAATCGCCACGACGGCGGCGCCATGTTGCTGAATCATCCGGGCCGTATCCGCGACATCGTCGGGACCGTGCGGTCGGCGCTGCCGCCTGAAGTGCCGGTCAGCGCCAAGCTGCGGCTGGGCTGGGATGATCCTACGGCCATCCACGTCAACGCCGAGCGCGCGGCCGAGGGCGGCGCGGCCTGGATCACCATCCACGGGCGGACGAAGACGCAGGGTTATCGGCCGCCGGCGTACTGGAAGCCGATCGGCGAAGTGCGGGCGCGACTGGGCATCCCGGTCGTGGCCAATGGCGAGATCAATACGGTGGAGGACGTGCGCCGCTGCCGCGACGAGACCGGCTGCGAACACTTCATGCTTGGCCGCGGGGCGCTGGCGTCGCCGTGGCTGGCCCGCGCCGCCGCCCACGAACTGGGTATTGTGGGCGCGGCCGCGGTCGGGACGTTTGGGAAGACGCCGGGGGAGTGGCTGCCGCTGGTGCGGCGTTTCGTCGCCCTCACCGGCACGTTGGCCGCCAACTACACCACGACGCGCGTCAAGCAATGGCTGCGCATGGCCAACCACGATGGCGCCATGCCCTGGTTCGAGTCGTTGAAGAGTCGGAAAAGCCCGCAAGAATTGCTCGATTGTCTAGGCGAGCTGGCGTCGGCCCACGGCGCGGGAGTGGAGTATCCAGGAGAACTGCGATGGAACTAACGCCGAACCAACAGGAGACGCGCGAGCGCGTGTTGCTCGCGCTGCTTGAAGCCGCCATGCCGCTGAAGGGTGGACCGGACCCGGAATTGTCGCTGGAATTGCTGATTCAGGCGGCGGGGATGCTCAGGGAGCATTTGGAACACGAGCTGGAGGAATTGCGGCAAGAACAGGCTGAGTAGCCAAGCAGACTCACGAGCCGCGACCCGCACGGGGCGTTTTAAAAAAAACTCCCGGAAGGGGGCGGCGGGGGTGAGTGGTTTGTGTGGGGGGACAATTTTTTTATAGCCAACACCCCGTCGGCGCGGACCGGGGTTTTGTTTTGG
>JBBQPD010001105.1:0-2148 GCA_038331535.1 Gemmatales bacterium
GCCGTCACCTCCAAGTTTTGTCTATTACTCATTGTACTAGAAGCGACACAACCGAGACACAGGAGCGGAGGCACCGGCACCCGTCGGCAACGATGCGTTTCATTTCACATAGCCTTTTCCTTTTTCGTCCCGAGGCGTATCTCGCGCCGCCAGCGGAAATAGCAGGGGTACGGCCAAATGTCCGATGAAACGATGAAACGAATCGGCCTACGCGATAGGCTCCGAAGGCGGGGAGCGTCGCCGTCGATCCGAAGAAGCTGGCGGCGCAAAACGAGGCGGCCTGGCCTGACAACCCTGCGAAGCATCAGAAAGTGACGGACCAATTCACGAAACTGTACAAGTCGCTGGCGTTCCCTGTGGGCCACGAGAGTCCAGCATTCCGCAGTCATGAGACACAGACTACTCGGAGACGTGCAGCCGATTCTTGATCTCGATGCGCAATCCCGCCAGACGGTCGGCGTCGGGGGCGGTGCCGCGCCAGACGATCTGACCGTCCTCGCCGATTAGCACCAGCTCCGGCAGCTGAGAGATGACGAACTGGTCGCGCACCGGGCAGGACCCTGGGCCGCCGCCGCCGAGCAGCGAAACGAACTTGAAGAGCGTGTACCGTCCGCGCGCGCTGTTGACGTTGCGCACCTGCTCGACCCACGGTCCCTGTTCGTAGGCGATGCTGACCACCTCCAGGCCGAACGAGTCGAACTTCGCCTGCAAGTCGCGCAGATCCTTCAGACCGGCGAGACACTCCGGCGACGTGCTCGACCAGAAGTGCAGCAGCACGAGCTTGCCCTTGTGATCTTTTTTGAACTCCCACGGTTTGCCGTTGAGGTCGAAGAGCGCGAAGTTCTCCAGCTTCTTGCCGACCAGCACGCACGAAGGCGTCGGCGTCGCGGTGCCCAGCACGGCGTCCGTGTTCGTCTTGGGATCGGTTTCGGGCTTCGGCGGCGGCGGCGGTTTTTCCTCGACAGCGGGCGGCATCGTGATACGCGGCGGCGGCGGCGGCGGCGGAATCACTTCGCTCGGCTTCGGTCCGGGCACGTCCACTCTGGGCGCGTCGGGTTTCACACGTCGGAAGCCGCCTTCTTCGCTCTGCGCCACATTCGTTTTGTCCCCCGGGCCGCCGGGAACCACGACGGGCGGCGCCAGGCGCGTGGCGGGATCGATCGGAGCGGCAGGATCCGACTTTTCCTTGATCGGCGCCCCCAATCCCGCGGGGGGCGTCTTGTCTTTCTCTTTCTCCTCGGGTTCCGGCTTGCGGCCGGGCATCGTGATCGGGCCGGGGAGCGGCGGCGTGTCGGGGCCGACGAACTCCTCGCTGACGTAGATGGCGATATTCGGCTTCGGCGCCGTCGCCTGGGCGGAGCCGGCCAGGAGGCGCGTCCCGTCCATGACGCGGGCGATCAGCTTGTAGTTATGGCCCGGCACCAGACGGGTGATGACGAACTCGCCCCGCGGCGGCAGCACCGCCACATCGAGCTTCACCTTGCTGTCCGGGTCGGTCAGGTCCACCACCTGGACGAAGGCGCCGGTCATCGGCCGATTGAAGCCGTCGAGGATGGTGCCAGCGAGAACGCCGCTGTAGGCGACCTGGGCCGCGGTCGGCCCCTCGCGGTCGGTCCGATCGGGCAGCGGCGATGCGGGCGAACCGGTGAACGGGCGCGGCCCGGACGCACCGTCCACCCGGGCGGTGTCGCCGCGCTTATCGCGGAACAGGCTACAGCCGGCCAATACCGGACAGAGCAAGAGCAAGCCTACGCCGACGAAAATACGCACGGCCCGGCCCTCGAATGGGGAGCGCCCTTGAATCCGAAACTCGCCCGCGCCGCCAGGCCCAGAGAGCCGGGATGGCGGACGGGCGTTCATCCATGACGGGAACATCGCTATCCGGACAATACTTCCCGCAAACGCCGCGCACGTCAAGGCGGATTGGCGCGAGCGCGACCCAGGTAAAGTGGATTGGGGAGGCGGTTTCGCTAAAGACGGCGTGTCCGTCGTGATTTAGTCGCCGCGCACGAAGTAAGCGGTTGCGCAAGGAGCCGCGCACGAAGTAAGCGGTTGCGCAAGGAGCCGCGCACGAAGTAAGCGGTTGCGCAAGGAGCCGCGCACGAAGTAAGCCGGTTAGCCAGTTGCGCCGACCGCCTACATCGGGGG
>JBBQPD010001106.1:0-2138 GCA_038331535.1 Gemmatales bacterium
GGTCGAATACACCGTACTCATCAAGACGAAGACACCCCGAGTGCAACGGCTCACCACCGTCCGCACAGACGACGACCTCGCGCGGCTGGGCGACCTCATCGAGAACGTCGAACGAGCCGTCCAGGCCAGCATTTTCTATCCCGTTGAAAGCCCGTTGAATTGCTCTTCGTGCCCGTACCGCAGCCCATGCCGCGACTGGGGCCGTCCCTCCCTCTCGCAGGAAACGCGGGGCCGCATCAGCCTCCCGACCGTTTCGGACGGTGCGCCACCGTTGGCAGGGTAACTCGGCTGAATGGCCGAGCCGTCGCGGGACAGCCGGCAGACGACAGCGACTTTCGAGGATTGTTGCAATGAAGGTACAGTTCCATGCGGTCGAGGAGTTTCTGGTTGAGATCACCAAGGATAAGGATCGGGTTGACCAGAAGATCCTGCGCCTCACCGTCCTCCGGCGCTTCCATGATCCTTTTGTCCACATGTTCCTGCTCGCCACCGCGGTCGTCGGGGGCACCATCGTCCGCCTGGACCAGCGCCTCGGCGAGTGCTTCGCCGCGGACGCAACCGCGGCCGGAACTATCGGCAAGAAGGCTGAGGAACTCCTGGCACGTCTCGACCGGGAAGCCGCGGCACTCGGTCTCGAAGTCCGTGCCGGCGTTTTCGAGTGAACCACGGCCGGAGCGGAACCATGCTGACCGAACTGTACGGCAAACAAGGCTGCCTTTGCCAACCAGCACGGGAAGGAACCTTGCGCTGTCCCCTCATCGTTCGGCCGACCAGCGAGGACGTGATCACCGGGCACTTCGCGCTGGCGCTGCGCGCTCTGGACCCGCGCCGGCTGCTGCCCGACCTGCTCAACGCCGCCCTCGGGACGGCCCGCTTCCGTAGCCAGGTGTTTCGCCGACTGCGGGTCGAACCGTGGAACAACCGTCCCCGCTACCCGCGCGAGTTGCTGCCCTGGGACGAGGGGAGCACGCAAGTGGACCTGCACCTGTCCTGGGAGAACCCGCCGACCACGGTCTACTTGGAAGCCAAGTACGGCTCGGACCTGACCCGAAAGACGGCCCGGGACGACGGCAGTCACGGCTTCCCGTCCGACCAGCTGGTCCGCAATGCCCGGGTTGGCTTGCTGGAAGCCGGTTATTTCGGGAATCACGGCCTGTTCCCCAGCGTACCGCGCGACTTCGCCTTGATCCTACTGAGTCCGCGGGGGGGACATCCGCTCGTTGCCCGTTACCGTGACGTGGAGGTCCTGCGTGCTTCCATCCCCCATGGCGACCGGCTCGTCGACTTGCCCCGACCGCCGTTCGTCGGTGAACTGACTTACGACGTAGTACTCCGGGTGCTGGCGCGTCAGCGCCGCTGGTGGTCCCGATCGGAGCGCGTGCTGGCGGACGCATTCGCCGAATACTTGGAGTTCAAGTTGGCCCAGACGCCGAGCCCAGGCAGTCTCGGCGCGCACGCGGGCAGTCCGCCGCCAACGCTTCTGGCGGGTATCGACAGCGGTTGACCCCCGCTTTCTTTCAAGGAGCACTTCATGGCGAAACAGCAACCCGTTCACGAGATCCGCTTCGGGGCCGTCAAGGCCGCCATTTGGGAGAATGCCACCGCCAACGGCACGCGCCATAGCGTCACCGTCAGTCGGCTGTACAAAGACGGCGACGATTGGAAGCGGACGGACAGTTTCGGCCGCGACGACCTGCCCCTGTTAGCGAAGGTCGCCGACCTGACGCACACCTGGATTTTCGAGCAAAGTGGCCACGACAGTCCCCGCAAAACCGCTCAGCGAAACTAGCCTCAGCGAAATTGCCGGGACTGAAGCTCGACCGATCCTGGACTCTCCGTTCAGCCGACGATTCAGGTGTCTCTTCCGCCAGCTCCTGTCCACCTTGGTGTCAGAGGGGTCCGGGAGAATGATTCCTGGCTTGTGCTCCGGGGCACGCATGCCCCGCGAGGGGGCGGCCGTCGAACACGCCCGCGGGCCCTCTCCGCGAAAGGCGCGAAAGCGCCCCGAGGAGAATCAGCCCGCATCAATCGGGTGCTGATCGACTCAAAAGGCCGGAAACGCCAATGTCCCCGGAGCCAAGCCGTTATCTCTGAGTGAGCCTCCGAGTGGGTGTTTTTCTTCCACTCCTGCAGCCGAC
>JBBQPD010001107.1:0-2138 GCA_038331535.1 Gemmatales bacterium
GTGCTGTAACCGGGGGACTTACGTCCCCCGCTCGCCGCTTCGTTTACGCCTGATTAACGTACACCGTCTTCACTTCGGAGTAGAGTTGCAGCGCGTACTCGCCGAGTTCCCGGCCGATGCCGCTCATCTTGAAGCCGCCGAACGGCGCCGCGGCGTCGAACACGTCGTAGCAGTTGATCCACACCGTTCCGGCACGCAAGCCATTTGCCAGCTTGTGGGCCTTGCCGATGTCGCGCGTCCAGACGGCGGCGGCGAGACCGTAAAATGTCTGGTTACCGCGCTTCAGCACTTCGTTCACGTCCTTGAAGCGGAGAATGTTCATCACCGGCCCGAAGATCTCTTCGCGGGCGATTTTCATCTCGTCCTTCACGTCGTCGAAGACGGTCGGCTCGATGAAATACCCCTTGTTGCCGACGCGATTGCCGCCCGTCAGCAGCTTGGCACCCTCGCGCTTGCCGGCGTCGATGTAGCCCATGATGCGATCGCACTGTTCCTGCGAGACCTGCGGCCCCTGAGTGGTCTGCGGGTCGAACGGGTCGCCGATCTTTTGCGTCTTCGCCTTCTTCACCAGCTTCTCGACGAACTGGTCGTGGACCTTGTCCTCGACGAAGAGCCGGCTGCCGGCGCAGCAGCACTGCCCCTGGTTGAAGAACAGGCCGAAGTAGGCGCCTTCCACGGCGGCGTCGAGGTCGGCGTCGGCGAAGACGACATTCGGGCTTTTCCCGCCCAGCTCCAGACTGACGCGCTTGAGGTTGCTCTGGGCCGCGGCCGTCATGATGATCTGACCCGTCGAGCCTTCGCCGGTGAAGGCGATCTTGTCCACGTCCATGTGGCTCGTCAGCGCGGCACCAGCAGTTGGGCCATAACCGGGCACGACGTTGACGACGCCGTCGGGGATGCCGGCGTCCTGCGCGAGCGCGGCGACGCGCAGGGCGGTCAACGGCGTCTGCTCGGCGGGCTTGAGAACGACGGTATTACCGCAGGCTAGCGCCGGCCCCCACTTCCACGCCTGCATCAGCAGCGGGAAGTTCCACGGAATGATTTGACCGACGACGCCGACCGGTTCGTGCTTGGTGTAGCAGAAGTAGTTCCCCTCGACGGGAATCGTCTTGCCGTGGTTCTTGTCGGCCCAGCCGGCGTAATAGCGGTAGCACTTGACGGTCAGAGCCACGTCGGCGGCGAGCGAGTCGGTGTACGGCTTGCCGTTGTCGAGCGTTTCGAGGCCGGCCAGTTCTTCCCGGTGCGTCTCGATCTGGTCGGCGAGCTTGTTCAGCAGCCGGCCGCGTTCGGCAGCGGCCATCTTCGACCAGGGCCCTTCCTCGAACGCCTTGCGGGCCGCCTTGACGGCAAGCTCGATGTCGGCCTTGTCGCCCTCGGCGACCTGGCAAATAGTTTCGCCCGTGGCGGGATTGACGGTCGGAAACGTTTTGCCCGAAACGCTATCGACCCACTTGCCGCCGATGAACATCGGCTGCTGGGTTTTGACCTGGGGCGGCTTGACGATGCGGGACTTCTCTTGCGGAGCGGTGGCAGTGGCCATGAGAGGTTCCTCCGTGTTGCGAGAGAGAGCGAATGGAGCAGAGTAGGGATTCTCCCACTCCGCGCGAGCGCCGTCAAGCACCTGTATTTGCCGCCTGCGGCTTCGCGGCCTTGCGCTGCGTAGCCGCAAGCGGCAAACGCTTTTACCTCAGCCACCCCCCTGAATCTTCTCGAGCGCTTTCGTCGCATAGGAGCGCACGGCGGGATCCCTGTCGGTCTGCGCCTGCGTGAGGGCTGGCACCGCTTCCTGCGCGGAGGGGCCGATCTTCCTCAACGCCAGCACCGCCTCTGCGCGAACGCTCGCGTCGCGGTCTTTCAGCGCCGCAATGAGTGCGGGAACGACGCTCGGATCGGCCACGCCGAGGTTCCCCAACTTGAGCGCCGCTTTCTTGCGCGCCTTCACGTCTCCTGACTGAATCTCCTTTGTCCAGAACTCGGAAGACTTGCCGCCCGCCGTCGGCGGACGTTCGGAGTTGCAGCCAGTGAAGACGATCGAGAGGGTGAGCCAATGAATGTGTCGCATGTGGATGGCGCTCAACGGCTGTGTTCTACGAGCCGCGACCGTCAGGGTGCGCTGGGCTCCGCGCTCCCTGACGGTC
>JBBQPD010001108.1:0-2132 GCA_038331535.1 Gemmatales bacterium
GGCGCGACTCCGGCCCGCGCAACGGCTTCGGCTACCTGTTCCTCGAACTTCTCGGCTGGACCGACTCGACTGGCCCGTACGTCTATCTTTCCGACGGCGGCCATTTCGAGAACCTCGGCGTCTATGAACTGGTCAAACGTCGCTGCCACTACATCGTCGTGTGCGACGCCGGCCAGGACGAGACGCACGGCTTCGAGGACCTCGGCAACCTGATCCGCAAGGTGCGCATCGACCTCGGCATACGCATCGAAGTCGCCCCGGACTTCCTCCGTCTCCAGAAAGAGCCGCGCCACACCCGCTGGCACTGCGCGCTGGGTCGAATCCGCTACGACGATGTGGACGACGCGGCCACGCCGGGGACACTCATCTACGTCAAGGCTTCACTGACCGGCGACGAGCCGGCGGACGTGCTTCATTACGCCGCCAGCCACCCGGCCTTTCCGCACGAATCGACGGCCAATCAATTCTTCAGCGAATCGCAATTCGAGAGCTACCGGATGCTGGGCCAACACATCGCCGAGTCGGTCTTCAAGCAGTCCGTTGATGACATGGATGAGGAAGTGTCGAAAGCGGTCCCGAATCCGGGGGAACGAAGTAAATGGCACCATGAGCGTTGCCTGTCGCTCTTCGCATCGCTCGTGCGCCGCTGGTTCGCCATGCCCCCGGAGTATACGGCGTCGTTCGTCGAATCGACGCACGGCTACATGGACGTGCAAGAGGCGTTCCGCGACGACCCCAGGCTGTGGCGTTTGACGGCGGAAATCTACCCGGAACTGGATGAGGAGGGTGACGCTCTCGGCGCCGAGACGCCCGCCCAGATCGCCGCGCGTCACGCCTCCGAGCTGCGCGTACTGGCTCAGATGCTGCAAGTGATGGAGAACGCCTACCTCAGCCTCAACCTGGAGGTCAACTACGCCCACCCGCTCAACCGGGGTTGGATCGACGTCTTCCACCGCTGGACCAACGCCCCGACGTTCCGTCGGCGCTGGCCGGTCCTCCGTGCCGAGTTCGGGCGCGACTTCGTGCGCTTCTGCGAAAAACAGATGCACCTCGGTGTGGTCGAGGGCAAGATCCAGCAGTTCCCGGAGAAAACGAAGCGGACAGACCTGGACCGGCTCCTGCAGGAGTTCAAGGCTGAACGCCCCGGCCTCCGGAGCAAGTGGCTTGAGGAGCACCTGACGGTGGCCGAGAATCAGGCGGCCAAGATACCCGAGTGGCGCCACCACCTGGCCTGGGCGATCTATCCCGGCGTCGAACCTCCGCGCGCCGAGCAGGACGGCGCGAGCCGGCTGCCGGCCGGGTTGATCCTCGTTTGCCCGGACGACGAAGTGCAGCAATCGTCGGCAGAGCCTAAAGAGTTCCTCCTCTTCGTCTGGCTGCGCGGCGCCTACCGCAACACCGGGCTAGGGCGGCCTGCCGTGCAGACGGTAATGAAGGAACTCCGAGAGCTTGGCGTCCAGCCCCGGCCACAGCCACTCAAGACGGGGAAGGACGAGTCCTCGCCCAAACCAAACCCGGACGACAAGGATCGGTCGTTCCTGCTACGGGTTCGCCTACCGGTCGAAGACCTCGTCGGGCCGGGCGGCAAACTCCAAAAGGCGATGTGGGCGACGTTCTTTCATCACCTTGGGTTTCATCGGCCGACGGGAGCCGCGCCGGGAAGCGAGCTTATTCTGGAACAAAACTTCCGTCTGCCTCCTGCCGCGAAATCGTAACCCCGACAGACCGGCTGCCTCAGCGGCCGGATGCGTCCTGCTACCAGGATTGCCGTCTCCCGAACCTTCGCCTCCTACAGGAACCGGACCTATGAACCCCTACTCCTTCCATCATCGTCGTTTTCGGACGCCCCTGTCCCGGCTCGTCGGCCTCGCCCTGGTCGTCATACCGGCGCCCGTCAACGCCGCCGATCCGCCGAAAGCGGAGCCAGCGGTCAAGGGCCGGATCGAGATCGTGAACAAACGACTCGCCACAGAGTTCGACTCGCTCGACAAACTCTACAAGCATCTCCATTCTCACCCCGAACTGTCGTATCAGGAGGAGAAGACGGCCGCCCGCCTGGCCGAGGAGATGCGCCAGGCCGGCTTCGAGGTGACCGAGAAAGTCGGCGGCCACGGCATCGTCTGCGTCCTCAA
>JBBQPD010001109.1:0-2128 GCA_038331535.1 Gemmatales bacterium
CTTTCCGAAGCCGGCCGCGTAGACGTGGTCCCGCGCTTTAAGCTCGCCTAGCGAAGTGCCGGCGGAGTCGAAGGCGTCGGTGTTTCCGTAGTCGAGGGTGGCGACGTCGAAGAGGATCGTGCCCAGAGAACGCACGTTCGAGGTTGTGATATCGCCCATCGGTATCGCGACGGCAATGTCGCTCAGCTTGAAGGAATCCAATCCACCGAACTGCGAGGCGGCGGCTTCGGACGACTTGAAATAACCCAGGCCAGCGGGGTTGTGATACATGGCATTGATGTCGTCGGAAACGGCGACAAACGCGCCGCCCATGCCCGCCGGACGCGCTCCTTCCTGAAGGGTGAGGATGGTCGCGGGCGAGGTGCCGGCGTTCTTGTCGATCGCCTGCGCCGTGCCGGCCGCGGCCATTGCCGAGACGAGGATGAGGCCTGTTAGAAAACGTTTCATCGGATGATTCCCACCTTGCCGGTGCGTTCATCGCCACCGCTCTTGAGGAAGTAGACGTAGATTCCGCTGGAGACTTCGCTGCCGTCGTTGTTCTTGAGATCCCAGAGGAAGGTCGTGACCGAGGCGTCGAGGTTCTTCTCGAGCACGAGGCGGCCGGCCGCGTTGTAAATCTTCAGTTCTCCGCCGCCGATGTTGTCGAACCGCATGGTGCGATCGCCGCGGTTGACTCGCGCCGGGTTCGGAAACACCTTGAGCAGCGACAGGTCCGCCGCGATTGCGGCCGACGAAATTAAACCGACGGCAAACGCTGCCGCCAAAATCCTTCTGGTCATGAATCCCCCTTGTCTCATTTGCGCGGACGGCGAGCCGAGCCGCTGACGAAATACTGGTTAACGTACGTGGGCAGCGTGTTCTCCGCCCGCGTCAGGACGAGTCCGAGAAGCGGAGCGCGCTGGGCGTTCTCCACAGTCTGGATGGCCTGGCGCACGAATTTCTTCGGCGTCTTTCCGACCTGGGCCACGAGGCAGACCGCGTCGACGTGGCTCATCAGGAGCGGCACGTCGGCCAGCGGAACGATCGGGGCCGCGTCGAGAATGATGTAATCGAAGCGCTCGCGGAGCTCGCGAATGAGCTCGGCCAGACGAGGCGACGCCATCAGCTTCGATGGGTTGGCCACCGGCTCACCGCCGGTGATCACCGAGAGCCGCTCAAGCCGCGTGGGCTTGAGAATGCTGTCGAGCGGCGCGTTGTCCTGAAGATATTCGTGAAGGCCCTTCTTATCGTTCAGAGCGAGATAGCGGGCCACCGCGCTCTGGCGGAGGTCGCAGTCGACGAGGACGATTTTCTTATCGAGCTCGTTGGCCATGGAGATGGCCATGTTGCACGACGTGGTCGTTTTGCCTTCGCCGGCCATCGCGCTCGAGAAGAGGAGCACCTGGACGGGGCGCTTCTGCGTCATGAACAGGATGCGCGTGCGCAGAAGACGGTAATGTTCGGCTGGAAGCGACTGCGGGTTATGAAGGGTCACCATCTGGGGCGACACCTCGCCGGCTTTCGCGCCTTCCAGATTGCTTTTCACCGGATACAGGTCGGGGATCGCGGCCAGGATCGGCTGCTTGAACGAGCGCTGGGCGTCTTCGACGCCGCGAACCGATGAATCGGTCAACTCGCGGATCAGCACGGCGATACCGCCGGCCGCCAGCGAAAGGAACAGGCCGAAACCGGCGGCCTGCCACGGAAGCGGCCAGGTCGGAAGGAGCGGTTTTTCAGCTTCCTCGAGAATACGAACGTTGCTGCCGTCACCGAAGGTGGCGAGGCGCAGGTTCATCTGCGCTGCTTCGAGGCTCTGAAGCAGGCTGCGGTAAATGTCTTCGTTCACGTTCTGCTCTTTGGCTTTCGCGGAGACTTCGTCTTCGGAAATGTAGGCCGACCCCTGCTCGAGGTTGCCCTGGCGCTTGCGAAGGAAGCCAATCTCGTTGTTAACCTCGCGGAGCTGCCGGAGCGCCTGGGCATACGCGGGGTTGCCCGTCGTGACCGGCATCGACTCGCTGGCATTGTCTTTCTCATGCGAGATCGCGGTTTCCAGCTCGGAGACACGCTTGCGGAGGTCGCGCATCATCGGGCTGTCGTCGCGGGCGGTCATGGCGAGCTGGTTGAGGCGCGAACGCGTGTCCGCCAGTTC
>JBBQPD010001110.1:0-2124 GCA_038331535.1 Gemmatales bacterium
GGTGACGAACCTGATCCGGGCACCGCTGCTCGTCTTGCTCAGCAACGTCGATGGCCTCTGTTCCGCCGATCCGACCGTCGATCCCACGGCGACGGTGCTGCGGACAGTGCCTAGTATCGACGCCTCGGTATTGGAGATAGCGGGCAGCAGCAAGAGCAATCTCGGTTCCGGCGGCATGCGCAGCAAACTACGGGCAGCCCGGCTGGCGACAGCGGCGGGCGAGTCGGTCATCATGGCCAACGGCGGCACGCCGGGCATACTCGACGCCGTCTTCGCCTGCGAGCCGGTCGGCACGTTGTTCCTGCCGCACGCCAGCAGTTTACCCTCGTGGAAGCGCTGGCTCGGCTACACCGCCCAGCCGCGCGGCCGTCTGGTAGTGGACGCAGGAGCGCGGCGGGCAGTCGAGAGACAGGGCAGAAGCTTGCTGCCTATCGGGATCGTGCAGGTGAGCGGCGCCTTCCACAAGGGCGACGTCGTGTCGATTTGCGACGCCGACGGGATAGAATTCGCGCGCGGACTGACGAACTATGCGTCCGGCGCGGCGGATAAGATTCGCGGGCTGAAGACGGATCAGATCGCCGAGGTGCTGGGGGCGTGTCCGTATGAGGAGGTGGTGCATCGCGATAATTTGGCGGTGATCGTGTAAGACATATAGCTCCTGGTTTTCCGGGGGATTGGTTCTCCCCGAGCAAACGGGCTATCCGAAGAGGTCAGGACATTGAGCACCATCCGCCTGCAAACTCTCGGTTGCAAGGTCAACCAGTACGAGACGCAATACGTCAAGGAACTACTGGAGGCCAACGGTTACGTCGAAGCCGAAGAAGGCCGGCCGGCGGACTTGTGTGTCGTCAACACCTGTACCGTTACCGCCGAGGGCGACGCCAAGAGCCGGCAGGCCGTGCGGCGGCTGCACAAGGACAACCCGCAAGCGGCCATCGTCGTCATGGGCTGTTACGCCACGCGCGACCCGGAAGCCGTCGGCCGATTGCCTGGAGTCACGCGCGTCATCACGGACAAGCAGCGCCTCCCGGAAGAACTGGAGCCGTTCGGGGTCACTGTCAAGACGACGGGAATCTCGCGTTTCGATGGCCATCAGCGGGCGTTTGTGAAGGTGCAGGACGGCTGCCTGCTGAATTGCAGCTTCTGCATCATCCCGTCGGTCCGGCCGGTGGTGCGCAGTCGGCCGCTGGCCGAAGTGACAGATGAAGTGTCCCGCCTGGTCGCGGCGGGTTACCCCGAAGTCGTGCTGACTGGCATTCACCTCGGCCACTACGGGATCGACCTGAGCCGAGGCCGGCCGAAAAGCCAATGGTCACGCCTGCCGCAGCTGCTCGCCGCGCTCGGCCGGTTGCCGGGCGACTTCCGTATCCGGCTGAGCAGTCTCGAAGCGGCCGAGGCGCGCGACGAGTTGATCCGGGCGCTGGCCGACAATCCCCGCGTCTGTCCGCACCTGCACTTGTGTCTTCAGAGCGGCTCGGATCGTGTGCTGGCTGCCATGAAACGGCGTTATCGGCGAGCCGGATTTATCGAGCGCGTTCGCCGCATTCGACAGGCGCTGGACCGGCCGGCGCTCTCGACGGACGTGATCGTCGGTTTCCCCGGTGAGACGGACGCCGATTTCGACGAGACGCTGGCTGTTGTGCGTGAGGCAGGGTTTTGCAAAGTACACATCTTCTCGTACAGCCCACGCGCGGGGACGCCAGCTGCGGAGATGACTGAAGTCGTGCCGACGCAGGTGGTCGCGGAACGCTGCGATAGGTTAAGAGAGTTGGAACGTGAACTGGCAACGACCTATCGTCGTGGGCTGATCGATCGAACGCTCGACGTGTTGGTAGAGGGTGCCGATCCGCTTCGTCACGGCTTCGTGCGCGGCACCTCGTGTCGCTTCGTGCCGGTGTCTTTTCCAGGTTATCTTCCCGCCCTGCTACGGCGGCGCGTCGCGGTGAGAGCGACCGGAGAAGAGGGCGAGATACTGGTCGGCGAGCCGCTGGCTGAGGACGAGCAGTCGAAAGCCCGCTCGCTCTCTGAACGGCGCCACGAACAACGGTTCGCGCTGCCAGTGGTGAACTGACACAATTCCATTTACGAGCCGCGACCGTCAGGGAGCGCTTCTGCAAGCGCTCC
>JBBQPD010001111.1:0-2122 GCA_038331535.1 Gemmatales bacterium
TTACTTCGTGCGCGGCTCCGCGGGTTCCTGCCCACTTACTTCGTGCGCGGCTCCGCGGTTTCCAGCCCGCTTACTTCGTGCGCGGCTCCGCGGTTTCCAGCCCGCTTACTTCGTGCGCGGCTCCTTCGCGATGCTTCCGCACTTCGACTCGCCTTGCTCCCCCTCGCACCGCCCGGCTACACTAGCACAGGTCGGAACCGTCGCGCCCTCGTCTTCGACCGCGGAAACCCTTCAGAGGTTCGGTCATGACTCCCGTCGAGCAGAAGCAGTTACTCGCCGACGTCGAGGCGTTCTGTCAGGAAATCCGGCCGATCGAGGAGTTGTGCTACGTCGAGCATCGCTTCAACGATCAGGTTGCGCCGCTCGGCCGCAAGTACAACCTTCTCGCCATGCCGGTGCCCGCGGCTTATGGCGGCCGCGGCGCCGACGCCGTCAGCTACTCCCGCGCGCTCGCCCGCATCGGCCGCGAGGGGACCGGCGTCCGCACGTTTTTCTCCGGGCACACTTCCATCGGCGAATATCCCATTCTCACCTGGGGTAACGAGGACCAAAAGCGCCGCTACCTGCCGGCGGCGGCGCGCGGCGACAAAATCCTCGCCTTCGGCTTGACCGAGCCGGACGCGGGCAGCAACCCGCTGGAGATGCAATCGACCTACGAGCGCCGCGGCGACAACTTTGTCCTCAACGGCGTCAAGTACCTGATCTCCAACGGCGGCATCGCCGACGCGATTGTCACCTTCGCGTATCCGAAAACACCCCCCGACGGGACGAAGGCGCGCATCAGCGCCTTCATCATCGACCGCGGTCCGGGTTTTGTCAGCGAGGACTTGACGGCCAAGTTGGGCATGCCGTCGGCGAACACGGCCATGTTCGAGATGCGCGACCTCGTCGTTCCCGCGGCCAACCTGCTCGGCGAGGAGGGCAACGGTTTCCGCATCGCGATGGGCACGCTGGTGAGCGGCCGGCTCAGCGTGGCGGCGGGCTGTCTCGGCGTTATCGAAGATTGCCTGACCGAAGCGGTCGGTTATGCCCGCGAACGGCAGCAGCACGGCAAACCGATTGGCATGCATCAGCTGGTGCAAGAGCATCTCGCGGCAATCGAAATGGACCGCGCAGCGTCCGAGGCGATGGTGCTGCGGGCGGCGGAAGCGAAGGATCAGAGCGATGCCGCGCCAGCCGACGCCGACCTGCGGACGACAGCCGACCTGGCGACGGCGCAGGCCAAGCTGTTCGCCAGCAACGCGGCCTGGGACGCCGCCGACCGGGCTGTGCAGGTGTACGGCGGCCGCGGCTGGTCCACGCTGTACCGCGTCGGCCGCCACCTGATGGACGTGCGTGTTTGTCGTATCTACGAGGGGACGGACGAAATCCTGAAACTCAAGATCGCCGCCTCGGTCCTGGGCAAAGAGTTCGAGGCTTATCGCTAACGCGGCGTCCAAGATGGTTTAGATCGTGATGGAGAAGCATCCCCATGACACCTGTAGAGGTCGTCCCTCTTGGCCTGGCTTCGTGGGAGCGGAGCATGAACGCGGCAGAACGAGTTCGCCAACGAATGTTACGGACGGCAGCGGTCTTGGATGCCGCTCGCATCCCTTACGCAGTCATTGGGGGAAATGCTGTCGCGACGTGGGTCGCCCGTATCGACGAGGGCGCCGTCCGCAACACGCGCGACGTGGACATCCTGATGCGGCGCACGGATCTCGAGGCCGCGAAAACCGCTCTGGGCAGCGCGGGGTTCATCTTCCACGAATCCATCGATGTGCCGATGTTCCTTGATGGCCCTGAGAGCAGCCCGCGCGACGCCGTCCACGTCCTCTTCGCGGGCGAAAAGGTAAGGGCAGACGATGCCGTGCCGACTCCCGATCTTTCGGAATCGGAGCGCGGCGACCAATTTCAGATCGTCAGCCTGCCCGCCCTGATACGCATGAAGCTGACCTCATTCCGTCTCAAGGATCAAGTCCACCTCCAGGATATGATCGGCGTCGGACTGATCGACCCTTCTTGGCTCGGGCGCTTTCCACCCGAACTGGCGACTCGCTTGCAACAAATCCTCGACAACCCGAATGGATAACTCGCTTCCCATGAGCCACTTCCCCATCATCCGCCCGCGTCGTCTGCGGCA
>JBBQPD010001112.1:0-2121 GCA_038331535.1 Gemmatales bacterium
CCCCGCTCGCCTGGGTTGGCGTCGGTCTTATCCCCAACACACCAACCCGGGTTCATACGGACTGGCGAGGTCGGCGTTGCGCGGTAACACGCGGACGGCGAAGCCGTGCTGGCCGCTCGACCGGCACGGAATCGTGCCGGAGAACAACCACGTCGGTCCCTCGGTCTGGCCATTGTGCGACATCGGCACGGTGCCGGGATTCGGGATCTCGCCCAGCGAATCGACCAGGCCGTGGAAGAGCTGCACCTCCACGTCTTCCGGCCGGACCTTTCCCAGTCGAACGCGCACTTTCACATTCATGGCGCCGCCGACGTGCATCGGGTCGGCGCCCTGTGTTTCGACCGCCTCGACCTTTACCTCGCCCCAGTCGTGCTCCAGCTTCTCGCGCCATTTCGCGAGGGAGCCAGCCCGCGCCAGGTTATTGGAAGTCAGGCGCGTGAAGCGCTCCGCCGACGGGCCGTAGCAGCGCGTCATGTACTCCGCCACCATCCGCCCGGTGTTGAAAACCGGGCAGAGCGTGGCGATCGAACGCTTCATCTTCCGCACCCAGCCGCGCGGCAGGCCGTCGTTCGAGCGCGTGTAGAACAGGGGAACCAACTCCTGTTCCAACAGGTCGTAGATCGCCCGGCTCTCGACGTCGTCCTGGTAGGTGAGGTCGGAATACTCCTCGCCGGCGCCGATGGCCCAGCCGTTGTCGCCGTCGTAGCCCTCGCACCACCAACCGTCGAGGATGCTCAGGTTTAACCCGCCGTTGGCCGCCACCTTCATGCCGCTGGTGCCCGACGCCTCCAGCGGCCGTCGTGGATTGTTCAGCCACACGTCCACGCCCTGCACGAGATAGCGGGCCACGTTCATGTCGTAGTCTTCGAGGAAAACGATATGACGCCGTAGATCGGGCCGGCGGGCAATGTGCAGAATCTCGGCAATCAGTTCCTTGCCGCCGTGGTCGCGCGGATGAGCCTTGCCGCTGAAGAGGATTTGCACCGGCCGGTCCTTCGAGTTCAGGATCGCTCCGAGCCGGTCCAGGTTGCGGAAGAGCAGAGTGCCGCGCTTGTAGGTCGCGAAGCGGCGGGCGAAGCCGATCGTCAGCGCTTCGGGATCGAGCGTTTCGTCGGCGCGGGCGATCTCCGAGGGCGGCGCACCGCGCTGGCGCATCTGCTGTTTCAGTCGGCCCCGGGCAAAGGCGACGAGGCGCTCGCGGCGGCGTTCGTGAGTCCGCCATAGCTCCGCGTCGGGCATCGTCTCGACGCGCTTCCAGACGGCCGCGTCGTTGGTCCGGCCTTCCCAGCGCACGCCCAGGTAGCGGTCGAAAAGCTGGATCATGTCGGCCGAGAGCCAACTGCGCGTGTGGATGCCGTTGGTGATCGACGTGATCGGCGCTTCGGCGACCGGCAGCTCGGGCCAGATGTTCTTCCACATCCTGCGCGAGACGGTGCCGTGCAGCTCGCTGACGCCGTTGGTCACGTTGGCGAGACGGATGGCCAGCACGGTCATGCCGAAAAGTTCGTGGTGATCGTCGGGGTTCTGCCTGCCGAGGCCGAGGAGTTCGTGCCGGTCGATCTTCAATTGCGGCAGGTACGACGAGAAGTAGTGTTCGATCATCTGCGGTGCGAACACGTCGTTGCCGGCGGGGACCGGCGTGTGCGTGGTGAAGACGGCGCCTGCGGCGACCGCTTCGCGCGCGGCGGCGAAGTCGAGGCCGTTCTCCTCGATCAGCGTGCGGATGCGCTCCAGCCCGCAAAAGGCGCTGTGCCCCTCGTTCATGTGGCAGACGAGCGGCCGCTTGCCCACGGCCCGCAGCGCCCGCACGCCGCCGATGCCGAGGACCATTTCCTGGCGAATGCGCATGTCGATGTCGCCGCCGTAGAGGCGGGCGGTGATGGCGCGATCCTCGCCGTTGTTCTGCGGGATGTTAGTGTCGAGCAGGTACAACGACACCCGGCCGACCTGAAGCCGCCAGACGCGGATGAATACCTCACGGCCAGGCATCTGAATTGAAACCAGGAGCGGGCTGCCGTCCGTATTCGTCTCGGGGACCAGCGGCAGGTTGAAGAAGTCGTTCTCCGGATAGCGTTCCTGCTGCCAGCCGTCCACGTTGAGGTACTGGCGGAAGTAGCCTTC
>JBBQPD010001113.1:0-2104 GCA_038331535.1 Gemmatales bacterium
GGCGGCCGTCCTGTTCTCGTTGTTGCAGACATTGTGCCTGTGGGGACTGAACCCGCGTTCGTGGTTGACGGCCTACTTGACGGCGTGCGCGGAGTCGGGCGGTGTGGCTCCCGCGGACGTGCAGGGCTTCTTGCCGTGGAACCTGAACGACCAGCAACGGCGCAGTTGGTCGTTGGCGGACGAAGATGGCCGCACGGACACAGCGTAAGTCGTCTCGGAGGCATGGCTCGAGGCGCGGCTGTGTCCGAGCTTGCTCGGTCGGAGAGAGAGTGCGCGCCCAATCTGGATAGATTGCGGACGGACGGGTTTACCGAATGCTTACGTAGCGAATATACGGAAGATGTGACTAAACTTAAGCCGTCAGGGAGCGTTCCGCCGACGCTCCCTGACGGTCGCGGCTCGTAAATGTCATTCGTGCTACGGTAATAATTGTCTGAAATCCGGTGTTTGGGCAACTTCGGGAATGGACCTTCTCACCCCCTCGGACTGGATAAGCTACGCGCTTGCGAGGATAATTAGACCATCAACGCGCTCCTCATCGGGAGCGCGCGGCGCCCACGAGTGAGGAGCAGAATCCATCGCGAAATAAGCGCCTGAGAGGAGGAACCAGCATGCGACCTGCCGCGGAGAATGCGCTCTATGAAATGGCTCAGGTGCCGGTCGCCGATGCGACCTTGCTCGGCGATCTGGAGCTGCCCGCCGGTGCGCGCGGGGTCGTCCTGTTCGCCCACGGCAGCGGCAGTGGCCGACATAGCCCGCGGAATCGCTTCGTCGCCCGACAGCTTCGTGATGCTGGCTTCGGCACGCTGCTGCTCGACCTGCTGACGCGGGAAGAAGAGGACGAAGACGCTGCTGACGGACACTTGCGCTTCGACGTGCGCTTGCTGGCGTCTCGACTGGCCGACGCCACCGCCTGGATCGAAAATCAGTCGGCGACCGCCAGCCTGCCGATCGGTTATTTCGGCGCGAGCACCGGGGCGGCGGCGGCGCTGATCGCCGCGGGAAAGCTGCGCGGCCACATTGCGGCCGTCGTGTCGCGCGGCGGCCGGCCCGACCTGGCGGGGCCGACGCTGGGACGAGTCCGCTGTCCGACCCTGCTGATTGTCGGCGGCGACGATGGCGTGGTGATCGGCTTGAACCAGGATGCCCACGGGCGTCTCGCCGCACCGATCAAGGAGTTGGTGCTCGTCCCCGGCGCCGGCCACCTGTTCGAGGAGCCGGGGACGCTGGAAGAAGTCGCGCGACTGGCATCGAGCTGGTTCGCGCAGCACCTGACCGCGGCTGCCCAGGACGCCTGTGGGGAGTCGTTGCCAACGCTGTTCCGCGATCGCCGCGACGCCGGCCGGCGCCTGGCCCACGCCCTGAATCAGTACGCCGGTCGAACGGATTTGCTCGTACTGGCGCTGCCGCGCGGCGGCGTTCCGGTCGGTTACGAAGTGGCGAAATCCCTCCACGCTCCTCTCGACGTAATCATGGTGCGCAAGCTCGGCGTGCCCGGTCAGGAAGAGCTGGCGATGGGCGCGATCGCCAGCGGCGGCATCCGCGTCCTCAACGAGGAAGTGGTGAACGCACTGGACGTATCCCCAGAGATAATGGAGGAAGTCGCCGAGCGCGAATGGCCCGAGTTGCTCCGAAGGGAACGGGACTATCGCGGCGACCGTCCGCCGAGCGCCGTGGAAGGCAAGACGATCCTGCTGATCGACGATGGCCTCGCGACCGGCTCGACGATGCGCGCCGCCGTGACCGCGCTGCGGCAGCTGAGGCCGCGCGCGATTGTTGTCGCGGTGCCCGTCGGCCCGCCAGACGTCTGCCAAAGTTTGCGGGAAGAGGCGGACGATATGGTGTGCCCGCGCACGCCGGAGCCGTTCCTGGCCGTCGGCCGCTGGTACGAAAACTTCGGGCAAACCACCGATGAAGAGGTGCGCGACCTGCTCACGCGAGCGACTTCGGTCGTGTCGCAGTTGAAAGAGCCGCGGGGGGGGGGGTAGGGGGGCAACGCCGGCAACAAGGGGGGGGGGGGGGCCGAAGCCCAAAAGAACAGCCCCCGCGGGAAGTAAGAGAAATGAGGCCCCCCCCCGGACCACAAAAGAAAAAAAAAACACCC
>JBBQPD010001114.1:0-2102 GCA_038331535.1 Gemmatales bacterium
CGTCTTTCAGCCCCAGGATTTCGAGGTGATCGCCGAGGGCAGTCGCCTGGTCGGGGTCGTAGCCGAATTTCTGCTGCGCCTTCTGCACCCACGCCCAACACGCCTTGCCGAGCGCTGCGTCTTTCGTCCCCGCGGCGGCCTGCATCAGCCGCCGATACAGGTCGGTGCTGGGGGCGCTCGGATCGATCTTCACCATCTGTTCCGCCGCGGGCTTGTAGTCCTTGACGGACAGGAAGTCGATCGTGTGGGACAGATACGTCTGCGCCGCGCGCTCGGATTTGGGCAGCCGCAGCGTCCACGCTTTGCAGATGTCCACCGACTTGATGAGCTGAGCGGGCGCCGCGTAATGGCGGTAAAAATGCTGTTGCTGGTAGAAGAGTTCCTCGACCAGATCGTCGGGCAGAGCGGCCGAGCGCTCGGGGGTGAGTAGAGTTGCTCGCACGGCGACGATCTGGGCGGCGTTGTTCTCGCGCGTCGCTTTTTCTAGTGCGACCCAGTCGGCGAAGATGGGATCCTTGTCGGCTTTCGCCAGCTCGGCCTTGGCCGCCTCGACGCGCTTGGCAACTTCCTTCTTGGCGGCGTTGGCCTGTAACCAGGCGGCGAGAGAATTGCGATAGTTTTCCCAGTAGGGCTTGGTCTTGCGCGCCGTCAGAAAACTGGCGACATCGGCGTTAAACTCGGCGTCACTGGTAGCCGAATCCAGCAGCCAACTCACAAGGCTGGCGGTCGAGCCGTCATTCTCCGGGAACTGCGCGACGATCTCGCGGGCCAATGCCTTGGCCTTGGCGACGTCCTTGAGACGATCGCGGTAGACGTTCATGGCCAGGTGATAGCGGAGCGTGCCGGCGTTCGAGAGCTTGCTCCTGGCGATAGCGGCCTTGAGAACTTGCTCGGCCTGGGCGGCGCGGGCTGGCTCGACGGGAATCGGGGCAACGTACATGCCGATGGCGTTGTGTGAGCGGGCGTCGAAAGGCAACACTTCGGCGAGAATTTGCTCGCCCTTCACCTTGTCGCCGTTGTTGATGTAGGCCGAAGCGACCAGCGTACGCATGGCGTGGCGGTCGTCGCGCGCCGGGTATTTCTGCGTGTATTCCGCGACGACCGGCTCGATGGCAGCCGGCTTCGGGTTGGTCTGGTGCAATTCCGTGATGAGGCGGCTGAGCAAGTCCGGGCGGGCGGGGCCGGGCACATCGACCGCTTTGCGGAAGCTCTCGACGGCATTGACGCGCTGGCCGACGCGCGCGAAGTTTTCGCCCATGCGGCGGTGCAGCTCGCGCAGGTGCGGGCTGTCGGCCGGCGGCGCTTTCTGAAGCAACTTCGTGGCCGAGAGGTTCGCCTTGGCCCAGTTGTTGACGCGCTCCCAGTTATCGACGGCCTGCCAGCCGGCTGCCGTCGCCGCGAGACCGGCCGGCAGCTTGTCCAACATCTCGTCCGCCAGCGTGGCGGCCTTCGTGAAGTTCTCCGCGTTGTTCAGCGCGACATACTGGCCCACGGCGGTCGAACCGGCGGCCGTGCCCTCCGCGGTCGGACCGAGGCGGCGCCAGCGCGACTCGTTGACACTGGCCGCGGCCGGAAGCTCGCCGCCGCGCGCCAGCAGTTGCGCCAGCAGACTCTCGACGCCGGCACACGCGGGGTCTTTCGGATACCGGACGAGGAACTGGCGGGCGGTGGCGATGACTTCCTTGTTGCGGCCGGTCACCTGAAGGCCGTCCATCAACTTGAGCATCACGTCCTTGTGATTCGCATGCGACGGGAAGAGCGTCACGAAGCTCTGGCTGACGCGAATCAGGCCGAAAACACGGCCATTCTGATGGTACAGGTCCACCAGCCTGAGCATCACCTCGCCGGCTTCCCCGGTAGTGCTGCGCAGCTTGCTGAGCTGCGATTCCAGCTGCGTGGCCTGCTTGGTGACCGCATCCACGTTCGGATCTTCGGCGCCGATCAGGCTCAGGCAAGCCGCAAGAAGGAGGCCGGAAAGGGTCAAAGGTCGCCTGGCAGACTCCAAGTGCAGAAGTCAGAGTGCAGAAGTCAGAATGAATTCATTCTGACTTCTGCACTCTGACTTCTGCACTTGGAGTCTGCCAGGCGACCTTTGACCCTTT
>JBBQPD010001115.1:0-2100 GCA_038331535.1 Gemmatales bacterium
GGTCAACAGCGGCGAATACAAGCTGATGGGTCTCGCCCCCTATGGCCGGCCCGTTTACCAGGACGCGATCTACAAGCAGCTTCTCGACCTCAAGCCCGACGGCAGCTTCTGGCTGGACATGGACTATTTCAACTACTGCCAGGGTCTGACGATGACGAGTGGGCGCTTTCACGATCTTTTCGGCGGCCCGCCGCGTTCGCCGGAGTCGAACCTCAAACAGCGCCACATGGACCTCGCCGCCAGCATCCAGGCGGTGGCCGAGGAAATCGTCCTCCGCCTCGGCCGCGACCTGCACCGACAGACGAAGATGAAGCACCTCGTCCTCGCCGGCGGCGTGGCGCTGAACTGCGTCGCCAACGGCCGGCTACTGCGAGAGGGGCCGTTCGACGACATCTGGATTCAACCGGCTGCGGGCGACGCTGGCGGAGCGCTCGGCGCCGCCCTGTTCGTCTGGCACCAGCTTTTGGAACGGCAGCGGCCCTCTCGCCGCCACGACTCTCAGCGAGGCAGCTTACTCGGCCCGCAATTCTCTTCGCGGGAAGTGCTGCATTTCCTCAACGGCGTCGAGGCGCCGCACCACTCGTTCGACGAGGATACCGCCCTGCTCGCCCACGTCGCCGGCCAGCTTGCGGACGGCAAGGTCGTCGGCTGGTTTTCAGGCCGCATGGAGTTCGGCCCGCGGGCGCTGGGGGCGCGCAGCATCCTCGGCGACGCGCGCTCGCCGAAGATGCAGGCGACGATGAACGTGAAGATCAAGTTTCGCGAGAGTTTCCGCCCCTTCGCTCCGATCGTGCTCGCCGAACATGCCCACGAATGGTTCGACCTGAAACCGGGCCAGGAAAGCCCGTACATGTTGCTTGTCGCCCCAGTGCTGGAACGGCACCGGGCGCCCGTTTCGACCAACGACCGCGAGGTGATGGAGCGCGACCCCGACCTCTGTCATCGCGTCAACGTGGTACGCTCGACGATCCCGGCGGTGACACACGTCGATTACAGCGCCCGCGTGCAGACCGTGGATGCCGGGCGAAACGCGCGGCTGCATCGGCTGATGACGGCGTTTCACGGCCTGACCGGCTGTCCGGTTCTGGTAAACACGAGCTTCAACGTCCGCGGCGAACCGATCGTCTGCACGCCGCAGGACGCCTACCGCTGCTTCATGGCCACCGACATGGACGTCCTGGTGCTGGAGGATTGCGTCCTGCACAAGGAAGACATGAACGTCGGGGCGTCAGCCGCGAGCCGCGCGGAGTACCTGGCGCAGTTTCAGCTGGATTGAAGTAAAGGTGAATCGCACATGACATTCTCCGACATCAACTTTTCCCCGCAGCGGCGTATCCTGCGTCAGTTCGCGGCGACGTGGCTCGTCGTGTTCACTGCGTTGGCGTGCTGGCACGGCCTCTATCACCAGCGAACGGTGACGGGCGGTGTGCTCGCCACGCTGGCACTGGCGGTCGGTCCCCTCGGATTGTGGCGGCCGTTCGCCGTCCGCCCGGTGTTCGTCGCCGCCATGCTGCTGACGTTTCCGATCGGCTGGTTGGTGTCGCGCGTCATGCTCGCGGCGATCTACTACGGCGTCTTCACGCCGGTGGCGCTAGCGTTCCGTCTCTGGGGGCGCGACGCCCTGCGCTTGCGGCCGCGGCGCGACCTGCCGACGTACTGGCTGCCGAAGCCTCGGGCCAAAGCCGCCAGTTATTTCCGGCAGTTTTAGAACATTTGGCGTTAGCTACTTACCACTGAGCTTCCCTGCAAAACGCGGAGAAGTTCAGCCGCGTTCTTGCTGAGAGCTAATAGCTGATAGCTATCAGCTTTCAGCCAAACTGGTTTTGCGTTGTGGCTAATCCATTGCGGCTCGGCCGCGTCAGGAGAGAGAGATGAGCGTCGAGCCGAAGAGCAAGTTCGAGCAGATCGCCGACGGACAGGTCGAGGGCAGCCTACTCGGCGAACTCTGGCTGTTCCTGCGCCACAACAAGAAGTGGTGGCTGCTGCCGATCCTGGTAATGATCCTGCTGTGCGCCGCGCTGGCGCTATTCGCCGGCACCGGCGCGGCGCCGTTTATCTACACGCTGTTTTAGAAGTTTGGCGAGCGGGGGGCGTTAGCCC
>JBBQPD010001116.1:0-2092 GCA_038331535.1 Gemmatales bacterium
ACGGCAAGCGAACAGCCAACAACACCGATTGACGCTCCCGTTCTGGCTCGTGAAATCATGGGCTGGACGCCTGAATACGAATGCCGCGTCGCTACGGCGATGTGGGAGAACGGCGAGTGGACGCGCGCGCGCGAGATCGAACTCCTCAAGCAACACCCGGACTGGCGCCGTAAGACCCTGGTCGTCGCCACGGTCACGCCATCCAAAATCATCGCCGTTCACGAACATCGAGATGTCGCCATCGAAATGGCCCTGCAATCGACCGAACTGATTGAGGCGGCCCGGCGCGAAGGTATGCAGCCGGGCGAACTGGCCACGGCGATTTTGATTGGGGACGCTCTGCTTTACTAGGTCGTCTGAGCGACTTTGGGAGATGGCTCGTGATTCCGTTACGCGCCGCCGAATATCGTGAGGACAGTGCGCCTGATTTCCCCATCCCGAGGTTGATGGCCGACGTTCATTTTGAACCGGATAGTGCGGTCTTGCCTTTCGCAGTCACCTATTTCCAAGCGGCCATAGTTGACACCGGCTCTCCGTTCGTCATTATCCCGCACCGTGTTCATTTTCAAAGACATCTCCGCATTCGACAGGATTTCGGCCGAAAGCCTTATCGCGTTTTGTCGGCCACGGGAGATTTCCTCTCGCAGTCCTTCGTCGAAGTGGGCATTCACTTTACGGTTCGGCGTCCAGACGGAAGACTCGCGTTTGAACCCGCGCTGTTTGTTCCGGTCAAGGCCTATCTGCTCGAGGCCGGAGTCCGGCCAACCGGAAGAGTCATTCTCGGCCTGGAAACGCTCTACGACAACTTCGTCCTTCACCTCGACAAACCGGACGCTTTTCTCCAGGTACGGGGCCAGCCCTGAACGGCGGGCAGAGGTCATGTGAAAGGATTTCGTCATGCCCGAGGACAACCGTTCGCCGCTGGCCGGCCTGCGCGTGCTGGACGCCTCGCGCGTCCTGGCGGGGCCGTTGTGCGGGCAGATTCTCGGCGATCTCGGCGCCGAGGTCATCAAGATCGAACGCCCCGGCGCCGGCGACGAGACGCGCGCCTGGGGGCCGCCGTTCCTGAACATGCCCGGTTTGCCGCCGTTCAGTGCCTATTACCTCGCGTGCAACCGTAACAAGCGCGGCATCACACTTGACCTCGCCGCTCCGGAAGGGCGCGAGCTATTCGACGGCTTGCTGCGCCGCTGCGATGTGCTGCTGGAGAACTTCAAGGCCGACAGCGCCCAAAAGCTCGGACTGACACCCGCACAGCTGCTGGCGATCAACCCGCGTCTGGTAGTCTGTTCGATCTCCGGCTTCGGCCGCACGGGACCACTGAGCGACCTGCCCGGCTACGACTTCGCCGTGCAGGCGTTGAGCGGGCTGATGAGCATCACCGGCCCGGTCGAGGGGCCGCCCTTTAAGGTCGGCGTGGCGGTCGCCGACGTGCTGACGGGTTTGTACGCCGCAGTCGCCGTCCTGGCTTGCCTTCACGCACGGCAGCAGACCGGCCACGGCTACGCCATCGATCTGGCCCTGCTCGACTGCGCCGTCGCCGCTCAGGTGAACGTCGCCCAGGCGTATCTCAGCAGCGGGCAGGAGCCGGCGCGGCAGGGGAACGCTCATTTGCAGATCGTGCCGTATCAACTATTCCCGACGGCGGACGGCTGGATCGTGCTGGCGGTCGGGAACGACGGTCAGTGGCGGCGTTTCTGCGCGCTCGCCGGCAAGTCCGAGTGGGCCGCGGACGAACGCTTTGCCACCAATCGCCGGCGCGTCGAGAATCGGACGACCCTGGTGCCGCTCGTGGAAGACCTGATGCGGACGCGAACGACGGCGGCGTGGCAGGAATTGCTTCTCTCGGCCGACGTGCCGCACGCGCCGCTGTGGACGTATGCCGACCTGTTCGCGCACCCGCAGGCGGCAGCGCGCGGCCTGCGGGTGACGGTGACCGACGCGCAGGGCCGGCCGGTCGATCTCGTCGGACCGCCGTTCCATATCGCCGGGGCTGAACCGGTCGCGGCGACCATGCCGCCGGCGCTCGGTCAAGATACCGACAAGGTGCTGGGTGAGCTGCTCGGCCTCGACGGTGAGCGTTTGCGCGGCC
>JBBQPD010001117.1:0-2088 GCA_038331535.1 Gemmatales bacterium
GCGAAGATCGACGAACCCATCACACCCGACCCCATTCTGCTGAAAGACCCGCTGTCGCTCGTCCCTCCGAAACCAGCCGTCCCTCCGGCCCCGGTGGCGCTCGAACGCCCGGTGCCGCCGCCTGAGCCGCCGCGCGAAATACAAGCTGTCAAGCAGGTCGTGGCGCTCTCCGAAGATCCTCAGCCCGCGCCGCCCGCCCCGCCCCCGCAGCCGCCGCCCGACCCACCGGCCATGGCGGCCCTGCGCGCGTTCCTGGACAATAAGCCTGGCTCGGCCCAGGCGGTGTTGCAACAACTCCTACCCGTCGTCGCCAGCGCCAGTTTGACGGAGATCGACCGCGGGCCGACGAGCGCGCAGATGGTGAAGGAACGGCTTGACTTGCTCACCGAAACACTGCGGCCGCGCCCCACGCTGACGCTGAGCAAGGTCTGCTTCACGCGCAACATCGAAGGCTTCGGCGTGTACGAACCGCTCGGTGCCGCGGAGGATGTGCCGGTCTTTCAGGGCGGCACCGACGGCCGGCCCGGCGAGCGCGTGCAGGTGTACGTCGAAGTGCGCAACTTCGCCAGCCGCAAAATCGACGTCTGCTGGGAAACGGCCCTCTCTAGCACGCTGGAGTTCCGCAAGGTCGATCGCGTCGAGACCAGCGGCACACCCGATGTGCAGCTGCAACGTCCCGCCCGGCCGGACCGCAGTCTGTCGCCGCGCCAGGATTATTTCCTCAACATTCAATTCCACGTTCCACCCAAGCTGCCGCCCGGCCTGTATTCGCTGCGGATCAGCGTCGCCGACGAAATCGGTGCGGCGGGCGGCAAGAAGCCCAACGACTTCCGTATCCTCTCCTTTCGCATCGAGCCGCCGCGGTGAACCAATTCCGGGCGGCGCGCCGAAGTCGGAAGGATCGGCTGATAGCTATCAGCTATTAGCTATCAGCTATTAGCCAACTCTCCCTGACACCTGACTCCCGACGCCGGCCCCCATAATATGAGCGAGAACGTAATCACCAGCCACGCTCTCGGGGCCTTGCACTCATGCCGCGTCGTACCGACCTGAAGAAGATCCTGCTCATCGGCTCCGGCCCCATCATCATTGGCCAGGCGTGCGAGTTCGATTACAGCGGCACGCAAGCCTGCAAGGCGCTGCGCGAAGAAGGCTACGAAGTCGTCCTCGTCAATTCCAATCCCGCCACCATCATGACCGATCCGGAGACGGCCGAGCGCACCTACATCGAGCCGATTACCTGGGAGGTCGTCGCCCGCATCATCGAACGCGAACGGCCCGACGCTCTGCTGCCCACGCTTGGCGGCCAGACCGCCCTCAACACGGCGATGGACCTGCATCGCCACGGCGTCCTCGAAAAGTTCGGCGTTGAGATGATCGGCGCCACGCCCGAAGTCATCGACAAGGCCGAGGACCGCGCGAAGTTCAAGCAGGCGATGTTGAAGATCGGCATCCCCGTGCCACAGAGCGGCGTCGCGCACAGCCTCGCCGAGGCGCAGGCGGTCCGCGAGCGCGTCGGCCTGCCGTGCGTGCTACGGCCCAGCTTCACCATGGGCGGCAGCGGCGGCGGCATCGCCTACAACCGCGAGGAGTTCAACACCCTCATCGCCCGCGGCCTCGACCTCAGCCCCACCAAGGAAGTGCTGATCGAAGAGTCGGTGATCGGCTGGAAAGAGTACGAGCTGGAGGTGATGCGCGACCGGGCCGACAACGTCGTCATCGTCTGCTCCATCGAAAACTTCGATCCGATGGGCGTTCACACCGGCGACAGCATCACCGTCGCCCCGGCCCAGACGTTGACCGACAAGGAATACCAGCGGATGCGCGACTGCGCCCTCGCCATCATCCGCGAGATCGGCGTCGAAACGGGCGGCTCGAACATCCAGTTCGCCATCAACCCCGCCAACGGCGACATGATCGCCATCGAGATGAACCCGCGCGTGTCGCGCTCGTCGGCCCTGGCGTCCAAGGCGACCGGCTTCCCCATCGCCAAGATCGCCGCCAAGCTGGCGGTTGGCTACACCCTCGACGAGCTCGTCAACGACATCACCCGCGAAACCCCGGCCTGCTTCGAGCCGACCATTGACT
>JBBQPD010001118.1:0-2084 GCA_038331535.1 Gemmatales bacterium
CTCACTGCGTGCGCGGCTCCTTGCTTTTCCCCGCTTACTGCGTGCGCGGCTCCTTGCTTTTCCCCGCTTACTGCGTGCGCGGCTCCTTGCTTTTCCCCGCTTACTGCGTGCGCGGCTCCTTGCTTTTCCCCGCTTACTGCGTGCGCGGCTCCTTGCGCCAAACCCCTGGCTTGCCGGGGCGTCTCTATCACACCGGCGTCACCACATCCTCGGTCCGGAAGCGCACCTTCGGCATCTTCGCGGCCTTGTCGTCCGCCGCGCGATAGCCGGCCGCGCACAGGACGACGGAGGAATAACCCCGCGCTTGCAGGTTTAGCAGCTCGTCGTACTTCGCCGGCTGGAAGCCTTCCATCGGGCAGGTGTCGATGCCGAGCATGGCGGCGGCGGTCATGAACACGCCCAGCGCGATGTAGACCTGATGCGTCGCCCATGTCTTCAGGCTGAAGTCAGGCGGCGGCGGCACGAGGCTGCCGACCATCATTTTCTTGAACCCCGCCAACGCCTCCACCGGCAGGCCGCGCACCTCCGCCGTGCGGCTGACGTGCCGCTCCACGTCCTCCAGGCCGAAGTCTTTCTTGACGGCGAGGACGACCAGGTGCGAGGCGTCCACCACTTGCCTCTGGCCCCAGGTGAACGGCGGTAATTGCGCGCGCGTCGCCGGGTCGGTGACGAGGAAGAACTTCCACGGCTGCAAGCCGTACGACGACGGCGCCAGGACCAGCGACTGTTCCAGCGTCTGCCAGTCGTCGGCCGGGATTTTCTTCGTCGGATCGAACTTCTTCACCGCGTAGCGCCATTGCAACTGGCGCAGGGCGGTCTCGTTGCTGACGGGTTTCATGGACGCGATTTCCATTGCGCGAAACGCATAGCGAAAACGACGCGGGCGCCCCGGCGAGGTTCATGATCCCCCGCCGAGGCGCCCGCGTCAAGACGACGGGTTGTCGTTCGTTGGATTCCCTCTCCCCGTGGTGCGGAGAAGTTCTACTACGTTCGTGCTGACAGCTATTAGCTAATAGCTGTCAGCTTTCAGCCAAACTGATTTTGCGTGGTTGCTAACCTATTGTGGCTTGGCCGCGTTACTGCTTCTCTTTCTCGCGCTGGCGGCGGCGCTCGTAGCGCTCGGCTTCCTCGACGCTGATGAGGCCGTCGCCGTCCTCGTCGATGCGCGCGAAATCCTCTGGCGTGCCGAGCCATTCGCGGCGCGACACGTCGCCGTCGCCGTTGAGGTCCATCTTGCGGAACCACAGCGGCCCGCGCACCGGGACAGCCGGCGCGCGCGGGTCGCGACCCACGGATTGCCGGACGATCGATACGGGCAAGTTGAAGTTGTTGAAGTTCACCGGGCCTGGGTTCAGCGTGATCTGCAGCTGGCGTGGGATGTCGCCGCGGGCGAGGAAGCCCTTGCCCTCACGATCCAGCTCCGCCAGGCGTGCGGCGGCGTTGCGCAGCTCGCGGATGCTCAGCCGGCCGTCGCCGTCGGCGTCGAGCAGACCGAACAAGCCGGTGCCTTGCTCGGTCACCAGCAGGCTCGTCAGGCTCAGCGGTGCGGTGCTCACGAGGTCGAGGTAGTCGGTCAGCTCCTTCTCCGTCAGCTTGCCGTCGGCGTCGCGGTCGGCAACGGCGAAGATTGAGGCGAATAACGACGCCTGCCGCTCCTTCACGTCCTCTTCCGTGAGGAAGCCCTTGTTGCCCTTGTCGGCAGCTTTGAAGTTCTGGAGGTAGAATTGACGGATGCGCGGCGCGTTGTTGGTATTGGGGTTCGTCTGGCCCCGCTGCACCTGCACGCGCAGGTCGCCGAGCGACAGGCCGAGAACGCCGTCGGCCTTTTTCTCGATCTTGACGACCGACTTCTCCGGCTCGCCCGGCAGCGCCTCGGCGGGCGGCTGGTCGGCGTCGAGCTTGCCGAGCCGCACGACCAGCACCGCGTCGGCCGGCGTCGCCAGCCAGGCCGCCAGCTCCTCGGCATTCAGCGTGCCGTTCTTGTCCTTGTCCAGTTTGGCGAACAGCTCGGCAGGCAAGCCGATCTCGTCGCGGCTCAATGCGCCGTCGCGATTCTTGTCGTAGCGGGTCAGGATTTCGTTGGC
>JBBQPD010001119.1:0-2065 GCA_038331535.1 Gemmatales bacterium
AAGCGGGCACAACGCGGTGCCTTTCTCTCCGCTTACTTCGTGCGCGGCTCCTACATGAGAATGAACGCAACGAGGCCGGGCGGCGAACCGCTCGGCCTCGTGTCCCGTAAGGGCTGTCCTGAAGCGCCCCCGCCCCGTCCGTCCAGCGAGAACGAGCGGAACGGGAGCGTGTCTCGTTACGGCAGGTCGAAGTGCTTTTCCTGGGCGACTTCGCGCAGCTTCTTCATCGCCCGCGCGTTCAGTTGGCGCACCCGCTCCTTGGTGATGCCGAACTGCTGGCCGATCTCCTCCAACGTCATGCCCTTGGCGTGATCGTCCAGGCCCGCTCTCATGCGGATGATCTCGCGTTCGCGCGGCTCCAGGAACTCCAGCAACCGGTTGACGCTATGCGTCGCCCTCTCCTGCGTCGCCAGGGCTTCGTGCTCGTCGGCGCGCGTGTCCGGCTTGACCTCGAAGATTTCTTCGTGGCCGGTCAGGAAACGCTCGCGGCGCGTCTTCTCGTCCGGGATGCTGCGGGCGAAGTTCTTGATGATCGCCCAGCTGGCGTAGGTGCTGAACTTGAAGCCGCGGCCGAAGTCGAACTTCTCTACCGCCCGCATCAGCGACAGGTTGCCGTCCGAGATCAGCTCGAACAGGCTCTCCGCCTGATGAATGTGCTTCTTGGCGATGTTCACCACCAACCGCATGTTGGCGTTGATGAGCAGCTTCTTGACCGCGTCGGCCTCGGCGACGAGGCGCTCGATCTCGTCGAGCGTCTGCGTCCGTACCTTGGCCGGATCGACATCGTTGCCGTCCTCGTTGAGGAACTCCAGCCGCAGGTTCGCCGCCCGGAACTTCAAGTAGTTCATCTTGCGGAACTGGTGCTGCTCCTGGTCCTTGTTCAAGAGCGGCAGCTCGTAGAGCGGGGCCAGTTCGGCGCCGACGTCCTTCGGCGCCTTCATGGCGCGGCGCTTGTCCTCGTACGCCTCGAAGTCGGGCATCGGCGCCAGGATAGCGGCCGCATTGGCGGCGTCCTCGAAGGCGGGATGCGGAACATAGTCGAGCGGCAAGTCGAGAAGCCGCTGGGCCCGCACCTCGTTGATAACGCGGTAGACGGACGTACGGGTGCGGTTGAAGCGTTTGGCTAATAGTTCCACGGCATCCCCCTTCTGGTAAGAGGTGTAGATAACTTTCTTGGCCGTCTCGTCGAGCGGCCCCGTGACTTCGGGGAACACCGCCTGTTCGGGGTGTTCCTTGTCGAAGTTGCGGATCGTGTAACGGACGGTCTCCTGAGACCGCCCAATGCTCTGGGCGATGCGGCGGCTGACCTCGGTCAGGGTCGCCCCGCCGTATCCTGCCAAACTCTTGGCCTGGCAGAGGATTTCCTCGCGTTCGGCGTCGGACATCTGCGAGAAGCGACTCCCGCGTTCGACGCGCTGCGGGTGGTTAATCAGAAAGCGGTCGATCACCGACTGAGTGAACGCCAGCTGTTGTTTGCCTTCGATGACGTCGCGCCGGCCAACTAGGCCGAGCTTGCCCCAGCGGCGGATGGTCTTGGTCGAGACGTTCCAAAGTTTGCTGATCTCTTCCAGCGTGACGACCGCCAGGGCATCGACCATGACCCGCAGGTCGTGGAGCAGGTCGGCACCGTCGATCAGCAGGTCGGCGTAGGAATCCGGGCGGAACTCGGTTACGCGGAAGCAGATGTACTGGTAGGGGTACTGCTTCGACGCATCGATCTCAGCCAGCAGTTTCTCGGCGCGCGTCCGCTGATCGCGGCGCCTGGCCGGGGGTGCAAACCGCACCTGCTGGTCCGTCAATTGCTTCAGAGCCGCCTGTTTGAAGCCAGTCACAGCCGCCACTCCTGATGGCCTGAATTCCGTTTCGCGACACCCCTTTACTCCGAAAGACCCCACCTCTACTAAGCCCCTACCTCCATTGGTGACACGAATTATTCAAGAGCGTATCCGTTTTCCGTCGATAAAGCGGATAACCCTTGATGGAGTTTTCGGTCGCCCTGAAGGTTCGCCCTTTTTGCCCCGCCCCTTCATTTCTCTATTGGACACTCGCAAGGCCGATTCCCACT
>JBBQPD010001120.1:0-2064 GCA_038331535.1 Gemmatales bacterium
CCTCAAGCACGAGCAGAAAACGAATCTCACGCTTGAGCCGTTCGACAAGATCTACATCGGTCAGACGGGCCAGTCGAAGCTCAGCAAATGCTTGCCGCCGTGGTTTCGCGCCCTCTACGAATCGGCCTGGGACATGCGCCGCCTCGGGCAAAAGCCAGCACCCGAACCCGGCAAGTTGGTGAAGCCCTGACATTTTTCCTCGTCCACTTCGTAACACGTCTTGACTCGTTTCGCGCGCCGGCAGTATCATCCCCTCTCAAACATTGCCCCGATGCTCCTGGATGTGAGCATTCGTCGTTCCCCGGCACCGATGGCCGTCCTCCCGGACGTTGACGGCCTTGCGATTGCACCGGCTCGACCACCATGGAAAGGACGCCATGACAGAGAGCACAATACCCGCGCGCCCGCCACTCCTTTCTCCAGTCGCCGCCCTCCTGATTCCGCTCGCCGGCCTGGTCTGGGCCTTCTGGACGACGTTCGCCGAACTCACCCAGGCCTGGAAGCTCAACCCGCAATATTCTCATGGCTGGCTCGTACCCGTCTTCGCCGCCGTCCTGCTCTACGCCCGCCGCGATCGCCTCGATTTCAACGCCTTCCGCCCGAGCGCGTGGGGACTGCCCGTCCTGGCGCTGGGAGTCGCCGTCCGGCTCGTGGGAGCCTATTTCTACTGGTCCTGGCTCGACCCGATCTCGCTGCTGCCGACGCTGCTTGGCCTGGGCTTGCTGGTCGGAGGGTGGGCGTTCGTCCGCTGGGCGTGGCCGGCCGTCCTGTTTCTCGGCTTCATGATCCCTTTGCCCTATAGCTTGGCCGTGGCCCTTTCCGGCCCATTGCAGCACCTGGCCACGATCGTCAGCACCTTCGTCATGCAAGTGCTGGGCTTACCCGCTCTGGCCGAGGGCAACGTCATCCTGCTGAACGAGCATCAGATCAACATCGTCGAGGCGTGCAGCGGCCTGAGCATGCTCGTGGTCTTCATCGCCCTGTCGGCAGCGATGGCCGTCGTCGTTGCCCGGCCCCTCTTCGATCGGCTCCTCCTCTTCGTCAGCGCCGTGCCGATCGCCGTGGTGGCGAACATCCTCCGCGTCACCGTCACCGGCGTGCTGTACGACACCGTCAGCGGCGAGACGGCCCACACCTTCTTCCACGACGTCGCCGGTTGGCTGATGATGCCGCTCGCCCTCGGTATGCTGTGGGTCGAGCTGAAAATCCTGGACCGCCTGTTCGTGGCGGCGCCGATCTCGGCGCGCCTGCCGGCGGCTCGTCGAACGCCCACCGAGCCGCGCGGCCCACGACCGCGCCAGTCGCCGCCGCCGGCGCGCAACCGGTCGCGCGTTCTACCCAAAAAAGCGGCGAACGAACCTTCCCAGGCGGAACAATCGACCGTCGAGAAGACCTGAGTCGAGCCACGCGAATCCGCGGCCTTATCGTTTAAGAAAACGACCAGCCACGAACGGCGGTCGTCCCGTCTGCTTCATCTGGATAGGGAGATCCAACTGTGTTACCGCATGATGCCGGATACCCCGAACCGACCAGCAACACGCCGCCGAGTCAACCCGAGGCCAGGCCCGTCGCGGGTCGCATCGATCCCGTCTACGCTCCGTCTCCCGAGACGGCGCCGCCGGGACTATCCTCCGGCCCCGACTTCGGCTCGCTGATGCGTTCGCTCCGCCGCCGCTGGATGGCCGCCGCGACGCTCGGCATCCTCCTCGCCACGGTCGCCGGACTGGCGGCCTGGTATTTCATGTCGCCGAAGTACACCGCCTTCGCCCAGGTGCGCGTGAATTCGGCGGTGCCTGCGATCCAGGATCTGCCCTTTAATCAGAACACCCCCACGTTTAACACCTTCATCCGCTCGCAGGCGGCGCTGCTCCGCAGCCGACCCGTGATTCACGCCGCCTTGAAGCGGGACGACGTGAAAAAGCTCAACCTCGCGGCCGACCATCCCGACCTGGCTTCCTGGTTGGAGGAAGAGCTGAAAGTCGAGATGTCGGACAATAACGAGTTTCTGACTCTCACATTCAGCTACGGCGACCCGGCGGTCGCGACAACGGTCGTGAAGGCCGT
>JBBQPD010001121.1:0-2057 GCA_038331535.1 Gemmatales bacterium
CCGGTCGAGATCATCCCGCCGGACGACCCGAAGGCCGAGCGCGGCGTTCGCTACGTCTACGCCAACGGCATCGAGGTGATTCACGGCGAGCAGTACGAGAAGGGCAAGAACGTCAACGGCGTCGCCTTCATCGGCACAGACGGCAAGATCTTCGTGAACCGCGGCTACCTGGCGAGCGACCCGGTGGAGGTCATCAAGCAGCCGCTAGGCGAGAAGGACGTGCATCTCTTCAAATCGCCCGGCCATCAGCGCGACTGGCTCGACTGCATCCGCTCGCGGAAAAAGCCGCTCTGCGACGTGGAAATCGGCGCCCGCTCGGCGACGGTCTGCCACCTGGGCAACCTGGCGTACTGGAACAACAAGAAGCTCAAGTGGGATCCGAGCCGCTGGCAGTTCGTGGACGGCGCCGGCGACGCCAAGTGGCTCGACCGCGAACGCCGCGACCCGTGGCAACTGCCGAAGGTGTAAGCGGCGCCGTTTCCTGACGTGGTCAAGCGTTAGCAACCACACAAAACCAATCTGGCTGAGAGCTGATAGCTATTAGCTCTCAGCTCTCAGCCAGAATTCGGCTGAACTTCACTGAATCTTAGCGGAGCAGTTCAGAGGTAATAATCTAACTACCGGCGAGACGTCGGTGTCACGTCTCATCGTCTCGGGACGCGCCGACGTTCTCGCTTGCAGTCGCCCTGCCGCCTCTTTTCGCGGGAGATCCCGATGTCTCCACTTCTTGCCGTCCTGCTCACCCTTCCCGCTGCCGAGCCGCGCTTCGATCGTCACGGCGACCCACTACCCAAAGACGCCCTCCTTCGCATCGGCACCGTGCGGCTGCGGCACGTGGCCTCGCTCATGTCGGTCGTGTTCACGCCCGACGGCAAGACCATCATTTCCGCCTCCGTTCACGATTCGGTTCGCCTCTGGGATGCGGCGACCGGCGCGCCGAAGGGCGTTCTGCCGCAGCTCATGAACGGCGGCGTGATCGGCCTTGCCATCTCTCCCGATGGCAAGACGCTCGCCGCCTCCAACCCTGACTGCACGGTCCGCTTCTGGGACATTAACACCCTCAAACCGCTGGCCGGTTGCCGTGGCCATCACGGCCCGGTGCGCGCCTTCTTCACGCCGGATAGCAAGACGCTCATCACGGCGGGCGGCGACGGCGGCGCCCGCGGCGACGGTACGCTCCGCTTCTGGGACGTGGCCACTGGCGGGGAACAGCACCAGATCAATGCGGATAGCGATTGGGTTCTCAGTGCCGCCCTCTCTCCCGACGGCAAGCTCCTGGCCAGCTCCGGCGACGCACGGACGATCCGCCTTTGGGACGCCGCCACCCGCAAGGAAGTACGTTCGATCAAGTTGGACAACCGCTGCATGAAGCTCGCCTTTTCCCGTGACGGCAAGACGCTCGCCGCCGCGGCAGGGCCGGACGTGAGTTTCTGGGACGTCGGCTCTGGCCGCGAGTTGCGGCGGCTACCTGTGCCGGGCGGCCGTTGCTACGCTCTGGCATTCTCCCCGGACGGCGGCCAACTCGCCGGTACTGCTGGGCAATACATCTTACTCTGGGATCTGAAGGGAAAAGAGCCACCCCGTCGTTTCGAGGGTCATCGCGAGACTGTCATGTGTCTGGCCTTTTCGCCGGACGGCAAGACGCTCGCGTCCGGCGGCCAGGACCAGGCCGTGCGCGTCTGGGACGTGGCGACCGGCAAGGAGCGCTTGCTCGCGGACGAACCGGCAGGAGTCGCCATAGCGGCTTTCCTGACGCCGGATGATCGTCACGTCGTCACGGCTCACAAGGACCACTGGATTCGCGTCACCGACGCCGCGACGGGCCGACTCGTCCGCCGCATCGGGCGCGACGACTTCCCGCGCACGCTTGCCCGCCTGCAGGCCATGTCCCTCTCGCCGGACGGCAAGACCGTGGTGTCGAGCTACGATGGCGATTGCGCCATCGTCCTCTGGGATCTCGAAACCGGTACGGAAAAGCGGCGCTTCGCGTTGCGCGGACACCTGGCGTTCGCGCTGGCCTTTGCGCCCGACAGCCGCGGCCTCGCTTCTGCGGGAAC
>JBBQPD010001122.1:0-2045 GCA_038331535.1 Gemmatales bacterium
CGACCCGGACAAGAAGCTGGCCTTTGAGGCGACCTCGACCTCGGCGATCATGCCGGAGCTTGTGGGCGCCGGAGCGGGGGCGGAATCCAAGCCCGTGGGCGTCACCAAGGGCGAGAAGTGGTCGATCGGTGAGGGCGGCAACTGAGCCGCGGACGCCAGGTTTTCTCATTCAGCCGCCCGTGTTTACGGTTCGCGCGGACCGCGCGACTCGTAAACACGGGCGGCTGAACTATTTGACAGCGCCTCATTCCGATGCCATGTCTTCCTGTGGGGACGATCCGCGCGAAACGCAAGCCACAGGAAGCCAACCTTGTCCCAAGCCGCCGCTCCCGTGCAGGCGCCGCTCCTCTCCCTCGACGGACTGTCCGAGGCGGTGCGCGAGCGCCTGCTGCTCGCAAAGCTCGCGGGCGCCGCGGTGTGGCTCGGTTGGCTCATCAGCCTGGCGCTCGGCGGCTGGACCCATGACGCCGTCGGACATCCGGCGGGGGCCGATCACGTCCAGTACTATGTCGTCGGCCGGCTCGTTGTCGAGGGGCGCAGCGAGCTGATCTATGACGTGCCGACGATGACGGCAATGCAGCAGGAAATCGCTGGCCCGCACTGGGCCGGCGTGCTGCCGTTCCGCTACCCGCCGTTCTACGCCCTCGCCTTTTTACCGACTTCTCAACTCCCGTATGTCGCCAGTTGGCTAGTCTGGACCCTGCTGAGCCTCCTCGCGCTGGTCGGCGCCGCGGCGACGCTCGGCGTCGAGGACAAGAAAACCTGGCTCCTGTGGGCGCTGTGCTTCTACCCGGTGTTCGCCGCGATCAGCTTCGGACAGAACAGCCTGTTCAGCCTGGCGTTCCTGGCGCTGACGTTCGTACTGTTGCAGCGAGGACGCCTCTATTTCGCCGGCATGGTCGCGGGTCTACTGCTGTTCAAGCCGCAGCTGCTGATCGGCGTCGGTCTCCTCTGGACGCTGGACGCGCGCCGCTCGTGGCGGGCACTGTTCGGCGTGGCGACGACGGGCGGCCTACTGATCGTGGCGACGGCGGTCTTCATCCCTGGGGCCGGGTGGCGCTTCGTCGAGGACTTCGGCCCCATCCTGCGCATGCACAGCGTGGGGACGATGCACCAGTTGCATTCGACGCAGGGCTTCTGGGTGCTGCTGCTGCCGGCGCACGCCGAAGCGGCCAAGCTCCTGAGCGCGGCGTGCAGCCTGCTCGGCGTAGCGGCGCTGGTCGTCGTCTGGCGGCGCTTCCGCACGGATGTGTCAATCACCTTCGCCGCCGCCGTGCTGCTGACGCTATGGATTTCGCCGTACGCGATGATCTACGACTGGAGCGTCCTGTTGATCCCGGCCACGTTGCTGTGGCGATACCTTCCCGCCGAGCAGCCGCGCTGGCGGGTGTTGTTCGCAGCGCTGTGGCTGGTGAGCTTTGCGAGCGGACCGCTGGTGCAGGGACAGTTGAAATTGCTGCCGTTCGCGGTGCAGGTCAGCGTGCCGGTGCTGGCGGCAGTGCTGGTGGCGGCGTGGATGGGATTACGCCCAACGATAGCACGATAGTCATTTCGCCATTACTACCACGGTAAGGAAAATAATTACGAGCCGCGACCGTCAGGGAGCGCTCCCTGACGGTCGCGGCTCGTGGGAGTCTTTCGTGCCGAGGAAATATCCATCCGCATCACATTTGACCGAGAGGGGAATAAAACGCCAGTGAGGTATAATCTATCCTTCTGGGGCCATTCGTTCGGCAGATAAACGATTGCCGCGAAACAGGGTCCGTAACCCGGCGCTCAGCGACCGTCCTCCCTCGAACTGGCGGACCCGACACGAAAGCGACCCGCCATGACACTCGCCATTCTCGGCATCGGCACCGCCGTCCCCGACACGCTCGTCACCCAGACCGACGCCCTCAACATCGCGCGGGCATTGTGTTGTCGAACAAAAGAACACGAAACCTGGCTGCCGACCATGTACGACGGCACCGGCATCCGCACGCGCCGCCTCTGCCTTGGGGCCGATCTGGTCCGCGACGTTTTGGAAGGCACCAAGCACTCCGGCT
>JBBQPD010001123.1:0-2036 GCA_038331535.1 Gemmatales bacterium
GCCGATCATCACGAAGCGCAGGCGTTTCATGGGGGGAAATCTCGCGGGGTTTTCGCCGCTTGCGGCTTCGCTACGGACCCCAGCGAAGCCGCAAGCGGCGAATCTCAGCGTTCGCCCAGCTCCAGCCGGCAGCAACCGAGGTCGGCGCAATCGCCTTCCTTGTTGCGGAACACGTCGGGGTGCAGGGAATAGATGATGAACTTGCCCTGCCGCTCGTCGCGCACCAGCCCGGCGTGGCGCAGGACGCCGAGGTGATGCGACACGTTGACCAGCTCGCGGCCGAGCAGCTCGGACAGTTCGCTCACGTTTTTCGGCCCGCTTTGCAGGCACTGGATGATCTTGAGACGGTCCGAGTCCGCGAGCGCCTTGAGGGCGCGGGCGCACTCGGTCGATTGGAGTTCGTCTTGCATGGTCGATCCGTGTAATTCGCTAAACGATTATTGTATCACCCCTTCGACGACCTTGCCGCCCACGTCGGTCAGGCGTTCGTCGCGGCTATTGTGCCGCATCGTCAGGCGTTCGTGATCCAGCCCCAGCAGGTGCAGGATCGTCGCGTGGAAATCGTTGACGCCGACGCGGTTCGTCACGGCGTTGAGGCCGAATTCGTCCGTCGCGCCGTAGGCCGTGCCGCCTTTGACGCCGCCGCCGGCCAGCCACATCGTGTAGCCGTAGGGGTTGTGATCGCGGCCGCGGCCGCCCTGGGACATCGGCGTCCGGCCGAATTCGCTGCACCACACCACCAGCGTCGTGTCGAGCAAACCGCGCGCCTTCAAATCCTTCAGCAGCCCCGCGATCGGTTGATCGACGCGGGCGCACATCGCCTCGTGATTCGAGTTCAGGTCATCATGGGCGTCCCACTGCGTCACCAGCGGGCCGCCGCCGCTGTAGACCTGCACGAAACGCACGCCGCGCTCCACGAGGCGCCGCGAGAGCAGCAGGCGCGAGCCGAAGTCGGCGCTGCGCTTGTCGTCGAGGCCGTACAGGGTGCGCGTCGCCGTCGTCTCGCGCGTCAGATCGACGGCCTCCGGAGCGTGCTGCTGCATCTTGAACGCCAGTTCGTAGGAAGCGATGCGCGCCGCCAGCTCCGTGTCGCCGGGGTCGAGGTTGGTCTCGTTCATGCGCCGCAGCAGGTCGAGGGTGTTGCGCTGCTGTTCGGCGCTCATGTCGGCCGGCGGCTTGAGATTGAGGATTGGGTTCGGCCCCTTGCGCAGCAGCGTGCCCTGGTAGACGGCGGGCAGGAAGCCGGCGCTCCAACACGGCGCGCCGCCCTCCGGCGTCCCCTCCGGTTGCAGCAGCACGCAGTACGCCGGCAAGTTGTCGCCGGCGCTGCCGAGGCCGTAGGTCACCCACGAGCCGAGGCTGGGATAGCCCATCAGCGTACGGCCGCTGTGCAGCTCGTACATCGCCGGCGCATGAATGGTGCTGGTACACCAGCAGGAACGGAGGAAGGCGATGTCATCGACGCAGGTCGCCAGCTGCGGCATCAGGTCGGAGACTTCGAGGCCCGATTTCCCATGTTTCTTGAAGGTGCGCGTGCTGGCGAGCAGCGGCGTGTCGCCCTTGGTGAACTGGCTGACCGGCTTGCCGAAGCTCGGCGGCAGCGGTTTGCCCTGGTGTTTGAGCAGGTCCGGCTTGGGATCGAAAAGGTCGATCGGACTTGGCCCGCCGACCATGAACATAAAGATGACGGCGTTGGCGGTCGGCTTGTGATGTGCCACCGGCTTTGACGAGCCGGGAGCGTGAGCGACCGGAGTTGCCCCGTAGCCATCGCGGGCCAGCAGCCACGACAGGGCGAGGGCGCCGCAACCGCCTCCGGCTTGCAGCAACAGATCGCGGCGCGAGGGGGGGAGCGGCATGGGTGGGAACTCCGCGCGGGAGGACGACACCCCTTTATTATGCGCGGGAGGAACGACGAATAGTATCGGGAATCTGCCGCTTTCGGCTTATCGGGTTCTACCGCTAATCCGCAAGCCGCGGATCAGTCGCCCATTTCGCGGAAGCCATAACCCACCCCGCGCACCCTCACGATCAGCACG
>JBBQPD010001124.1:0-2034 GCA_038331535.1 Gemmatales bacterium
CACCCCGGAAGTGCCGGTGCAGACCCCGGAGGGAGTGCCGTTGGAGATCGCCCCACCCGCGCAGCCCGTGCCGCTGCCGGGAGCGGACACGACCCGCCGGGTGTCGGATCGGACGCCGACCATTTACGAGTTCGCCGCCTCGTTCAAGCCCAGCGCCGGCACGCATGAAGCCGTCGTGATGCACCCCTACACGAACGCTCCCGTGAAGGTCAGTTTTACGCTTCCGGACGGCTCTCCGAGCGTGAAGATCAAGGGCAGCCTGCGTCGGGCGGTCGAGTTCAGGTACGGCTCGAAAGGGGTCGAAATCTGGTTCTTTCGCGATGGCCGGGTGCAGGTGATCAACTGAGGATCGGAAGCAGACGAAAGGAGTCACGATGACCGATAGCACCTTGATGGAGTATCTCGAGGCGGCCCGCGAGGCGGCGCGACGCGGCGCCGCCGTGCTGGAGGAATGGCGGGCGAAATTCCAGGTCCGGGAGAAGGCACGCTTCGACCTCGTGACCGATGCCGACCTCGGCTCGCAGCGCGCCATCCGCGCCTACCTGCAACAGTGCTTTCCCCATCACGATTTCCTTGGCGAAGAAGAGAACACCGGCGAGAAGAAGCCCGCGCTCGACGCCCCGCCGACCTGGATTGTCGATCCGCTCGACGGCACGACGAACTACGTCCACGACTGCCCGATGTATTGCGTGTCGATCGGCCTGCAAGTGGCGGGCGAGATGATCGTCGGCATCGTCCTCGATCCCTCGCGGCCGGAGTTGTTCTCGGCGGCGAAGGGACAGGGCGCCTGGCTGAACGATCGGCGTCTGCGGGTCAGCCCCGTCGCCGGACTGGACGAGGCGATGCTGGCGACGGGCTTTCCGCCGGACATGCGCGGTCAGGAACGGACGCTGGCCTGGTGGCGGCATCTGTCGCTGCGGAGCCAATCGCTGCGCCGCACCGGATCGACGGCCTTGAATCTTGCTTACGTCGCGTCGGGCCGCTTCGATGGCTTCTGGGCGTTCGACAATCACGCCTGGGACGTGGCAGGCGGAATGGTGCTGGTGCGCGAGGCGGGCGGTTCCGTCAGCAACATCGATGGCAGCGAGTACGATCCCTTTACGCCGGACATGCTGGCGGCGAATGGCCTGCTGCATCCGGTGTTGCTGGAAATGTTTCGCGGCGGTTACGAGTGAGCGGTCCCCGCTGGGGAAACCCTCTCGCTCTTGGCGAACCGGGAGCGTAAGAGATCGTCCAGCTTTGGTTTGCCAGGAACATAGATAACAAGACCTCCGGGAAGGCCTGGCATCGTCTCGGTTGGCCCCGTCGATGGGGCTTCTCAGAGGCGGATAGAGGAATCTGGAGGCCTGGAGGAATTGGTGCTGCCCGGCGCAGTGTGCATCCAGTAACGTTGAGGATAATTCGTTAATTAACTCGACGCCACACCCCCGGTCAGGGAGTGGAATCGGTCGCGGTGCGCCCAAGGTTCCGGGCGAACGGCCGGCGTAAGCCGGCTGGTTACGCCTTTACCGGCCGTTCGCCGAGGTTCTTGCCCTTTCCATTTTTCCGTGCTAATTGCTGAGCCACGCTCGTTGAGATAGTTGCGGGGGAAGAGAACGAGTCAGCGAACCACGGAGAACGATCGTGTTCCGAACCATTCTGCTGGCCGGTCTCGCGATCCTGGGTCTGAGCCAGAACGCCCCCGCACAGAGCCAGTCCTACGGCAAGTGGACGAAGGCCTCCGATGGCCGCTCCTACTGCGAGTACTATTACAAATCCGTCGCCACCGACCGGGCCTACAAGAAACAGTATGTCTTCTTTGACCCGAAAGAGCCGAACTGGGTATACTGGGCCAACCCGGCGAACAACCCGGACAACAAGACCGGTAAAGACAGCTACTGGGCGCGCTCCCCGACGCGGAATCATCCCACCTGGGGAAAGCTCATCGCGGAGGGGAAGGACGTCTGGAGCATTCTGCCGGCGGACAAGCGGGTGACGCAGTTCGCCGACCTCAAGGGCGTGGCCTTCCCCGAGGCCAAGGTGATGTCGCCCCCC
>JBBQPD010001125.1:0-2028 GCA_038331535.1 Gemmatales bacterium
GACGGCGCTCATCGACGACCTGCACGACCGGGGCATGGACAAGAAGACGCTGCTGATCGTGACCGGCGAGTTCGGGCGCACGCCGCGCATCAGTTACTCGAAGGGCACGGCCAACGGCGTCGAGCAGCCGGGCCGCGACCACTGGCCGCAGGCGATGTCGGTGCTGGTGTCGGGCGGCGGGTTGAAAATGGGTCAGGTGGTCGGCTCGACGAACGCCAAGGGCGAGCATCCGAAGGACCGGCCGTTGTCGCCGAACGACCTGTGGGCGACGATGTTTCGCCACCTGGGAATCGACTGCCTCAACACGTCATTCCTCGATCATCGCGGCCGGCCGATGCCGATTCTGCCCGATGGCGAGGCGATCGCAGAGTTGTTGTAACGGTCTCCGCCGCTTGCGGCTTCGCAGTGGCGCCCGCTAAGCCGCAAGCGGCAACCCTCAACATGTCTAATTTCCTCAGCGCCCTGCGTTCCGGCCGCGTGCTGCTCATGGACGGCGCCATGGGCAGCGAATTGCAGCGCGCCGGTTTACAACCCCACGAAAACGCCGCGACCTGGAACATCCTGCATCCGCGCCGCGTGCGCGCCGTGCATCGCGCTTACCTCGCCGCCGGCGCCGAGGTTCATCTCACGAACACGTTCATGATTCAGGCCTCATCCTTCGGCGACGCGCTGAGCGCCGCCGGGCGCGCAGAATCCTCGGTATGGGTTCCCGCCCTCGAACTGCCAGGCCGTGACGCCCCCTATCGTCTGGTTTCGCTCGGGCCACTCGCCGGCTCAAACGGCTCGCGCGAGTTCGACACGATGGAAGACTTCCACTTTCCCGGCACCGGGTGCGGCAAGACGGAACCGCACGACTGCTGGCACATGCCGGATGCCTTCCTCCTGGAGACGTGTTCCTCGCCGCGCGTCCGATTTCCGATTCGACTGCTCGCCCCGCATCGGCCGGTGCTGCTGTCGCTGTCGTATCTTCACAACGACGCGGGTAAGTTGGTGACTCTCAGCGGCCATTCTCCCGAATGGTTTGCACGACGGGCGCAGCAGTACGGCATCGCCGCGCTTGGCGTCAACTGCGGCCGCGACATCACGATTGCGGATTGCGCCGAGATCGTTCGCCGCTATCGCCAGCTCACGGACGTGCCGCTGTTCGCCCGGCCAAACGCCGGTACGCCGAAGCAGGTGCGCGGCCGCTGGGTCTATCCGCTGACGCCGCGCAAGATGGCGGAGCAACTGCCGGAACTGCTCGAAGCTGGCGTGAGCATGGTCGGCGGCTGCTGTGGCACGACGCCTGCACACATCGCGGCCATGCGCCCTGTCGTGGACCGCTGGAACCGGCGGCGGAGATAAACTGGCAAACCACCGGTTGATCCGTTACAACACTGAGAAAGGCCCAGCAAAAGGAATCGATCCATGCACCGCCTGGCACGCGTGATCGCCTTGTTCGCCGTGCTGGCACTGCCGGTCCGCGGCTTCGGCCAGGCGAAAGAGGCGCCGCGCGACGCGCTCGGCATGCAAGAAGTGTTTGAGCAGGTCATCAAAAAGGCCGAGCCTGCCATCGCCTGCATCCTCGTGTCGCGCAGCGAGGACTACGCCCGCTACAATGCCGCCCCGCCTTCGGCAGCGACCGGCAAGCTCGGCCGCTTTTTCGCCGCACCGCACCTCAAGGGCTTACTCGATCAGCCCGAACTCGCCAAACCCATCAAGGCGCTCGATCTCAGCCGGCCGGAGCACGTGCCCGAAGCCTTCGGCAGCGGCGTCCTCATCGACGATAGCGGCCTGGTACTCACCTGCGCACACGTCGTCCGCCGGGCAACGAAGATTTACGTGCGCTTGCCCGATATCGGCGGAAGTTACGCCGATATTTATGCCTGCGACCCGCGCAGCGACTTTGTCGTGCTCAAACTGCTCGACCCGCCGGCGCGCTTGAAAGCGCTCAAGCTCGGCGACGGCGACAAGCTGAAGAAGGGCCACTGGGTCGTCGCGCTGGCCAACCCCTACGCCGTGGGATTCCGCGACGGCAGCCCCAGCGCT
>JBBQPD010001126.1:0-2027 GCA_038331535.1 Gemmatales bacterium
GACGAGCGTGCGAGCCCAGCTCAGCGCGACGCGATTCTGCGCATTATGAGCGGGCAGGACACCGAGCCCGGCGCGACCTTCTTCCAGGTCTATTTTTCCATGCTAGAAAAGGTTCACGATCCGATCTTCACCAGGGTCGACCTCGATATCGACGTGAACGCGCGCACGGCGCGTTTCAATGTTCCGGAGGTGGTGGAAGCGCGCGGCGAGCCGATCCTCAACCCGATGACCAAGCAGGAACACCGCGCGCGATTCAATCTTCCGAACGGCTTCGAGTACACGTTTGCCGAGGCCGGACGCGGCTGGGCAAAGACGAGCGGCGCGATCCAGCTCAATCTTGCCGATTCACACGCGCATTTCTGCGAGCTCGACATTTCGGGTACCGGCGTGGTTCGCTGACAAGCGTGTAGGGCGCTGTGCTAGAGGCGGTCCTCCGGCGAGACCGTTTCGTTGTGGCGGCTGCGCTGGCCGCGGTCGCCGCTCTCGCCTGGTCTTACTTGCTCTTGCTGTCCGCACAGATGGGCATGGGCCCGGAACCCGAAATGCCCGGCATGAGCATGCCTGCCATGGCTATGCCGGGTATGCTTGCCCCGGAATTCAGCCCCTGGAGCGCCGGCGAGTTCGCATTCACGTTCGGGATGTGGGCCGTCATGATGGTCGGCATGATGACCCCGTCCGCCGCGCCGATGGTGCTGATCTATGCCGCGGTCGGCCGGCAGGCGTCCGCGCAGGGCAAGCCGTTTGCGGCCACCAGCTGGTTCCTGGCGGGCTATTTCCTGGTTTGGCTTGCCTTCGCCCTCGTCGCCACCGCGGCACAGTTCGCGCTAACGCAGGCCGCCCTGCTCGATCCGATGATGACGAGTTCCAGCCGCGTGTTCGGCGGAGCCGTTCTTATCGCCGCTGGAATCTATGAGTGGACGCCGTTGAAGGACGCCTGTCTGTCGCAATGCCAGTCGCCGCTCATGTTCATTCAGCTTCACGGCGGTGTCCGTCGCGATCCGCCAGGCGCCGTGCTCCTCGGTTTGCGCCATGGCGCCTATTGCGTCGGCTGTTGCTGGATGCTGATGACCCTCCTGTTCGTGGGCGGCGTTATGAACGTGCTGTGGATCGCCGCGATCAGCGCGTTCGTCCTTATCGAGAAGACGCTGCCGCCCGGTCGCCTGTTCTCCCGCGCCGCAGGCTTGGCGTTTGTTGCAGCGGGGGCTTGGCTTCTCGCCGCGTGAGTGGTTCGCTGATGGACTGAAGCGGTGCATCCTCGACAGTTTCCAGCACCTCTATAACCACCACAGGCCCCACGAAGCCCTTGCCGGCAAGACGCCGGCAGCCTACCTCGCCAAGCTGCCGAGACCTCGCCGTCTCACATGTACTGAACCCGGACAGCCACTGGACCTCGGGCCGCTTCCGCGTTTAACCTGGACAGCCGGGAGGGCGCCGCAAGCGCCTCTCGCAAGAATTTGCGGGCGCGAAGCCCAGGGAGACGACGACCATGCCGATCAGGAAAGACCTTCTCGCGGCCGCGACGCTCATCGCCATCGCGCTCCCGGCGCAAGCCGCGACGCTGCGCTTCGCCTTCCAGGGCGATTACAAGTCGATGGATCCCTACAGCCTGAACGAGACCTTCACGCTCGGCATGCTGGCCGCGAGCTACGAGGGGCTGACCAAGCGCGGTCCCGATCTCGCGATCATCCCAGGGCTCGCCGAGAAGTGGGAGATCGCCGACGACGGCAAGCGCTGGCGCTTCTACCTGCGCCAGGGCGTCAAGTTCCACGGCGGCGAGGACTTCACCGCCGACGACGTGGTCTTCTCGGCCGACCGGGTGCGCGCCGACGGCTCCGACCTGAAGACGCGCATCCCGCCCGACGCCAAGTTCGTCAAGGTCGACGACCATACGGTCGACGTGATGCTGGCCTCGCCCAACCCGATCCTGCACTACGAGTGGGACACCTGGTACATCATGTCGAAGAAATGGGCCGAGGCGCATGACGCCCTGAAGCCCACGCCGGCCGCCGCCACCACGCCGAGCTACC
>JBBQPD010001127.1:0-2023 GCA_038331535.1 Gemmatales bacterium
GATCCGGACATCCCTGCCGATGTGCAGAAAGAGCGGCATTTCGCCCTCATCCTCATTTTCTGCCTCGTCGCCTTCTTCTGGATGGCGTTCAAGCAAAACGCCAATACGTTCCCTCTCTGGGCGAAGGACTGCACCGACCGCACGCCGCCCGACTGGCTCGCCAGCGCCACCTGGATGCTGGACAAGGGGCAGTTCGCTCCCGAATACTTCAGTTCCATCAATCCGCTGTTCGTCATCTTGTTCAGTCCGCTGCTCGTCGCCGTCTGGGCTTCGCTGCGGTCGCGTGGCCTGGAGCCTTCGACGCCGACGAAGGTCGGACTCGGCATGGTGCTGACGGCGGGAGCGTTCGGCCTCCTGGCACTCGGCGGTCTCGCCGGCGGTGACACGGCGGGCACGCGCGTCTCGATGGCGTATCTCGTCGGCGCCTACGCGATCCTGACGGTCGGCGAATTGTGTCTCAGTCCGATGGGGTTGTCGCTCGTCTCGAAGCTGGCGGCGCCGAAACAGCGCTCGGCGTGGATGGGCGGTTGGTTCGTGGCGACGGCGGTGGGCGGTTACCTGTCGGGAATCGTCGGCACGCTGTGGGAGAAGTGGCCGCACAGCCAGTTCTTCGGCTTTCTTGCCGCCACGTCGCTCCTCGCCGCCCTGGTGCTCGTCCTCTTCCTGCGCCGGCTCCGCGCCGCCATACCGGTCGGCCGGCCTGTTGCTGTGCCGGAGATCGACGGCGAGGAACTCGGCGACAAGACGGTCGTCGATGCGGTCGCGCGCACGGCCGTCGTGGCTGGACCGCTGCCGGCCGAACGGGTTCGCCCCCGGGAGCCTTCATGAACCGCTACAAATCGTGGACATTGACCGACGTTCGCGCCGACGTCTGGCTCGACAGTCTCGCGGTCGGCAACGACCGCCTGCACCTGCCGACGCCGCACGACTGGTCCGTGCAAAAACGGACGCTGCGCGGCGGCGTGCGCGACGGCGTCGATCTGATCGAGGTACACAACGGTTCGCTGTCGTTCAGCATTCTGCCGACGCGCGGCATGGGACTATGGCGCGGCGAGTATCACGGTCTCACCCTCGGCTGGCGCTCCCCGGTCAACGGCCCGGTGCATCCCAAACACGTCAACCTGGCCGAGTTTAACGGCCTCGGCTTCCTGATGGGCTTTGACGAACTGCTGTGCCGCTGCGGTCTGTCCTGGAACGGACCGCCTTGCGACGATCAGGGAAGTCGCCTGACGTTGCACGGCCGCATCGCCAATCTGCCGGCCCAGTTCGTCGAGCTGCGTGTCGGCCTCGATCCGCCGTTTGAGATCAGCGTCATTGGCGAGGTCGAGGAGGCGGCCCTGTTTCTCGCTAACCTGCGTTTGACGACGACCTACACCACCGTTCCCGGCTCCAACCGCGTCGTCATTCATGACGTGGTCGAAAACCGCGGCGCCCAGTCGGCCGAGATGCAGCTTCTCTATCACTGCAACTTCGGCCCGCCCTTTCTCGGCGCCGGCAGCCGAGTTCTCGCACCCATTCGCGAGATGTCGCCCTTGACGCCGCGCGCCGCCGAGGGAATCGCCACGCACGATACCTATCTCGGCCCGACCGTCGGCTACACCGAACAGGTGTACGTTTACGATTTGCTCACCGACAGCCGCGGCCAAACGCTCGCGCTGCTGACGACCGCCGCGGCCGACAAGGCAGTTGTTTTGCGTTTCGCCCATAGCCAACTCCCCTGCTTCACCGTCTGGAAGAACACGGCGGCGACGGAAGACGGTTATGTCACCGGCCTGGAACCGGCGACGAACTATCCCAGGTTCAAGTCGTTTGAGCGCCAGCAAGGCCGCGTCGTGGTGTTGCCCCCCGGCGGCAAATGGGAGGCACGCTGGTCTATCGAAGTCGCCGACTGCGCCGCTGCCGTGCTTGCGCTGACCGCGGAAGTGGCGAAGGTGCAGGCGCACGCGAAGGCGACGATCCACCGCACGCCGCAGGAAATAAATGTAGCGAAAGGTCAATAGGCCACTAGCCCGGAGCGCGAGCG
>JBBQPD010001128.1:0-2020 GCA_038331535.1 Gemmatales bacterium
AAAAACCCTCACGAGCCGCGACCGTCAGGGAGCGCTCCCTGACGGTCGCGGCTCGTGAGGGTTTTCAACTTCATGTCCTCAAAACGCCTGCGCTAATGCAAAGACCTCTTCGGCGTCAAGCACCTGATCGTTGCTCTCGAAGAGGCGGGCGACGGCGGCGCGGTGAACCTTCATCTTGGTGCCGCCGACGCCGATGGCGCCGTAGCCCATGACGCCGTCGCGCTCCTTGCCCTTGTCGCTGACCTCGATGCCTTCGATGCCCAGCGGCGGTACGGCATTCAGGTCGATCGCGACCTTCAATTCGGGACATGCGGACCGGGCCGCCTTCGGGAATAGCACGATTCCCGCCGCACCCGCCGCGACGACCAGCGTTCGTCCATCGAGAGCGGCGCGCAGTTCCTCGGCGGAGGTGACGGCCGTGGGTTCCAGCTTCGCCGCGGTGACGCGGGCGCGGATCGCTTCCACGGCGGACGATGCCCGCGCCAGCTGGCGCGAGCCGACGCGCACTTCGGCACCCTGTCCGGCGAGGAGCAGGGCGACGCGCTGGCCGACCGGTCCGGTGCCGCCGAGGACGAGCGCCTTCGTCGTCTTCAGATCCAGATGGCGCTGGGCGGCACGGACGGCGGCGGCGGCGGTCGTGTTCGCGCCGTTGGCGTCGAGCAGCACCGAGACGCGCAGGCCGAATTGCGGCAGCATGTGTTTGCGCACCTCGGCGAGCAGCTTTTCGCCGGCCGACACGTCGCTGCCGCCGATGAAGATGGCCGTGCGCTTCAGGTCTTTGCCATCGCGCGTGAAGATGGCCCCGTGGACGAGATCGCGCACCTGCTCCGGCTTGACGTTGCCGTAGCTGAACACCTCGTCGGCCCCGGCGTCGATGGCGACGACGCGGTCGAAGACGCTGGGGTGCGGGTCGCTGTCGAGTTGGATAAGAATGGTGCGTTTGTCCACGAACCGGACTCCGCGCGTGCGCCGCTTGCGGCTTCGCAACTTGCGAAGCCGCAAGCGGCAAAACAACTCACTTCGCGAACGGGTGCTTCGCCGAGTCCTTCTTGGCGAGGACCGTCTCGATCTTCGGCTCGCCCTTCATGGCGCTGGCGATGGCCTGTTTGGTCGCCTCGTAATTGAACTTGTAGATCTTGTCTTTGTCCTTAGCCTGCGGGTGGATGAAGACGCCGCAGACGATGACGAGGTTCTCCGCCTGGCCCTTGTCGATCACGCCGGCGGCCACGCTGTCGGCGACGGCCTTGGCGACGGAGGCCTGGGCCGGTCCGAACATCAGCACGGCCTGGTCCAACCCCTTGATGGTCACCTTGGTAATGAGGATCGTCGCCGGCTTGCAGAGCAGGTTCGGCTCCAGCACGGCCAACAGGTTCGAGTGGCCGTTCGACTGGTTGGCCAGGGCGTTGGCGAAGGCCACGCCGACCGGGCCGGTTTTGTCGCCGATCAGCAGATCGATATGCGCGATCTCATTGCCTTCGCCGACCAGTGCCTCACCGATGAACATCGACATCGTTCGCTCTCCTTGGAGTGTAATCATTGTTGCGTTGGCGATGAGGAGGACTATATGCGGCGACGGGGGGGATGACAAACGCAATTCGCCGCTTGCGGCTTAGCGGAAAGCGCTAAGCCGCAAGCGGCGAATCGTCAGGCGTCTGACGCTGGTGCCGCACCGCTCTGGCGGTTGGGTCGGCCCCAGGATGCGGGGCGCGCCGCTCTCTCGACTGCGGCGGTTCCCGGGGGCGGCACCAGCGTCGGCCTTCATCGCCCGTTGGGCCGGGCGAGTCGCCGCGACTCGGGACTGAGTCGAGCGGCAACAAGTGTATCTATCGTCCGGCGAACGCCCCGACTTGCACGAAAAGCGCGGCTGAGGAGCCGCGCACGCAGTAAGCGGTTGTCACTGAGGAGCCGCGCACGCAGTAAGCGGTTGTCACTGAGGAGCCGCGCACGCAGGAAGCGGTTGTCACGGAGCAGACGCGCACGCAGACAGCGGGAGTAACTGGGGAGCCGCGATCCCAGAAAG
>JBBQPD010001129.1:0-2014 GCA_038331535.1 Gemmatales bacterium
ATCGTATCAATCTCCGCAAGCAGAGTGTAACGAGGGCCGGTCGAGGCTTGTGAGGAAGCCCGCGCGCCGTACACTAGGCGTCATGGGCGCCGGTCGCTGGCGCGAGTCTCTTTGCTCTGACGATCCTCGTGAGAAAGGAGCCTGTGACATGGCTCGACACCTGTTGGCGGTTCTCGCCCTGGTGCTATGCGGTTCGACTCAGGCGGCGGACAAGGCACCCGCCGGCACCTGGAAAGTGACCCTCCAAAGCCAGGACCTCAATTCCAATCCTCTCTTCCTGGTCAAACTCGAAGAGAAAGACGGCGCCTGGAGCGGCAAGCTCGTAGCGACGGCCCTTGAATCGCCGCGCGCGGACCTGATGAACCCCAGCGTCAAGAACGGCGTCCTGACGTTCACGCTCAAGGTTGGCGACGCCCGCATCTCCTTTGAAGGCAAGGTCGCCGCCGAGGATGCCACGCGCATCACCGGCTCCTTGCAGTTCCCGCCCGGCTTCCTCAACCCCAAACTTCGCCGCACGCTGTTCCCGGCCGCCCTCGACCGAACGACGCTGACCACGCTGGAAGACGCCGCCGTCCTCAAGGACACCATTGCGAGCAGCACCAATCCCGCCGAGGTCATCGACGCCGCCTCGACCCTTGTCCGCAAGGCGGGCTTCTTCAAGGCCAAGCCGGAAGACGTCCGCAACTGGATGGAGAAGGCGCTCAAGGCGAGCGAGGCGTTCGGCGAACGCTGGCAGCGCGAGATCCTTCTCGAAATGGTCGAGACCCTCAACGATCAGGACGGCATGGCCCAGGTCACTCTGCCTTATGCCCGCCGGGCCGAGCGCATGCTGCTTCCCAAGGATCGTCCCGTCGTCCATACCCGTGTCCTCGAAGCGCTGAAGTCGGCTCTCAAGAGCGCCGGCAAGGACGACGAGGCCAAGGCCGTGGAGGTGAGGATCGACAAGCTCGACACCAACGTCCGCACCTCGACCTATGCAGGCCGGCCCGCGAAGAACAATCGCGTCGTCGTCTTCGAGATGTTCACCGGCGTCGAGTGTCCGCCCTGCGTGGCGGCCGACCTCGGTTTCGACGCCTTGCTCAAGACCTTCAAGCCGACGGAGGTCATTCAGCTTCAGTATCACGTCCACGTCGCCGGCCTCGATCCGATCGCCAACGCGCATACGCTGAAGCGCTTCGAGTACTACATCGAGGGCTTCGGTCCGACGTTCGCCTCGGCCCCGCAGACGCTGGTTGCCGGCAGTCAGGGGACGGGCGGCGGCGGCCGCAAGAGCGCGGCCCAGGAAAAGTACGACCAGTATTACGACGCCATCATCGGCAAGTTGGACGAGGCGGCCAAGGTGAAGCTGACCGCGAAGGCGACGCGCAAGGGCGACAAGATCGACGTCGAGGCCGATGTGGCCGACCTGCAAGTGCCGGGCATGTCGATGCGTCTGCGGCTGTTCGTCGTCGAGGACGTCGTCGATTTCAAGGGCGGCAACGGCGTCGAGAAGCACCATCACGTCGTCCGCGCCATGCCGGGCGGGGCCGAGGGTGTCGTGCTGAAGGAGAAGACCCTCAAGCACAAAGTCGCCGTGGACGTCGCCGACGTGCGCAAGGAGATCACGAAGTATCTGCAGGACTTCTACAAGAAGCAGGAAGAAGAACTGCCGAAGATGCTGCCGCTGGAGCTGAAGAACCTCAAGGTCGTCGCCCTGATTCAGGACGACAACACCCGCGAGGTGCTTCACGCGATCCAGATTGAAGTTGAAGACGCGAAGTGAATTCTTGCCGCTTGCGGCTTAGCAATCCTCTGCTAAGCCGCAAGCGGCAACCTCATTCCTCTTGCATCCCATCGCAACGTCTGCCTATAGCCTCTGGGGATCGGTCTCCTCCGGAGGGTAGACGGCCCCATGACGCCATCGTTTTCTCAGCGTTACGCAGCCTGGCTCATCCCCTCGTTCGTGCTGCTCGGTCTGTTCTTTCGCGGCTATCACTATCTGCGCAGCCCGTCTGTCTGGCACGATGAGGCCGCC